>NZ_MJXM01000028.1:0-2963 GCF_001762775.1 Campylobacter sp. BCW_6464
ACATAATCAGGCTTTATACCATGCTTAGCTAAAATAGGATAAGAAGAATCTGCACAAAAAATCGTAGCTTTATTAGCATACTTTTTTAATAAAGGTAATTGTTTGGTTAAACTTGGTCCTGTAGAAACAATAATAGCTGTATCACTTAAATTCTTTCTTTTAGAAAGTAATTCTGTATAACTAGGATGAGTGATCATTTGAGGAAGATTATAAACAAATTGTTCTATGCCTTGAAGGGCATCAAGCGAATCATTACCATGAGAAATAATAGAATCTTTAAAATGCTGCGCTAGCTTTTTATTTAACTCCAAAACATCCTCATGAAATCTTTCATAATAATTACTCATCAGTTCTAAAAAATAAATTCTAGAAAATTGAAAGAAAGGTTTGTTAGAACAAAAATTAGAAAAAAATTCTATATCTAAAGAACTAGTTTCTAAAATCATCAATCTTGAATTTTGTAATTCATTTGAAAAATCTAAGATATGAAACATTGCCCAAATGATCTCTATATCTTTTTCAAAAACAACGATATGCTGATGATTTTTATTTTGTAATAAAGCTTTAAATAAAATTCCATTTCCAAAACCATAAAAATACAATACAGGATAAAGTAGGTATTTGTCATTGTAAGTGTTTAACATAGTTTGTAACTCTTTAATGGGGTTTTGATAAAGTAAATTTTCATTATACTCCCCCACTGAATTATCTTTTAGATTGATATCAAGATTATCTTTACCTAAGATAAGTTCAAATTTACTAGACTTGATTTCTTTTAAACTTTCTTTTAAAAGAATATTACCTAAAGCTTCAATATTTTTGTTAAAGAGCTCTTTTTGGGTAGGAGTGAAGGTCATTGGAAATCCTAATTATTTTTTGATTATATCGTCAAAATTCCAATTTTCTAAACTTTTTTCTATAGTTTGGTTTTGAGTGTCAAGGTATCCTAAACCTTGTATAAACCAATTGTGTTGTATTTTTAAAAAATCTATCAAATTTTCTTTTTGCTTGTTTGCATTTAAAACTTCAAATTTTAAAATTTCACATTCATTATGAAAATAAATTGCTCGAGTAAGTTCGTTAAAAAATTTGAGTTTTTTAAATTCTTTGAAAAGATTTAAGAGATTGTTTTTGATTTTTTCAAGAGTGTGAAAATCATCTTTGTTTTTTTCTAAAGTGTATCTGAGTTTTTGAAGTTGAGCTTGAGCTTTTTTGATAAATTCTTTGGATTCTAAAATGTTTTTTTGGAGATATTTTTTTGTTTTTTCTAATTTTTCTTTGGCTTGTTTTTTATCTAAAATTTTTGGAAAATCAAAAGGTTTGTTTAAATCCTTATCAAGTAAATTCTCACAAACCCAAAGAAAAGGTTTTTCTATAGTTCCTTCTATCCTTGCTCCACCTTCGGTACAGTTGTAAGTGTTGATATGAAGTTTTTCTTTTGTCCAAAAAATATCTTTTTCAAACGCTTGACGAAATAAATTCCAAGTAAGTTGTGTTCTTACTTTGCCTTTTCCACCATAAGCTAAGGTATAGCTTTCCCCTCTGATTTCTTCACCTTGGTTGCCATGAATGTGTTCTTTAGGGTGAGAACTTCCATCTTCACTATAAGCAAGATCTTGTCCTATGAAAATAATATTTTCAAATCTTAAGGCCCCGGCTAATTCATAGATCATATTTGAAACGCTATGTCCTACTCCTAAATATCCGTATTCATTAAGTTTTAAACTCGCTGCAAAATTTAAAGGGCGATGTACAAGCATATAAGTTCTTTGATCTTTTTCTAAAAAATCTAATACTTCTTTGTGAACCACAGAAGCAAGTATGAAAAGTATGTCTTTGTTAAAATCGCCAAAATCATTATCAAAACATTTAGAAACTATATCATCACGTTCTAACATACAAACATAATCAGGCTTTATACCGTATTTTCCAAGGATAACATAAGCACTATCCGCACAAAAAATCGTAGCTTTATTAGCATACTTTTTTAATAAAGGAAGTTGTTTGATTAAACTTGGTCCTGTAGAAACAATGATAGCATTTTTAACTTTAGCTCTTCTTTCTTTAAGAAATTCTTGAAAAATTCCATGATTTAACATTTTAGGAAGATTATCTAAAGTATGTTTGATCCCTACTAAAGAATCATGCGGATCATTGCCTTTGTTTAAAACAATAAAGCGTATCATTTCTATGAGTTGGGTGTTTGTATTTTGTATTTGTGTGTTTTGGAATTTTTGATAAAAATCGCTATGGATAAAAAGATTAAAAATTTTTACACTTTTTTGAATGACTTCATAGCTAAAAAGTGTGCTAAGTTGTGCAATATTTAGCGTTTGAGTGTGAAAAAGTATGAGTTTTTCATTTTTTAAGGCTTCACTAAAGTCAAATAAATGAAAAGCAAGGGCTAAAATTTCCAAATCATCTTCAAAAACAACAATATGTTGATGATTTTTATTTTCACATAAGCTTTTATAAAGCATTCCATTTCCAAAACCATAAAAAAATAAAATAGGATATTTTGCGTATTCACTTTGAAAAAGGCTAAGATTTTCTAAAAGCTCTTGATTGGGATTTTGATAAAGTAAGATTTCATCTTTTGTAAAATTGATTCCATTTTCATTTTGAATAAGTTTCAAAGTTATATTTTTAAGCGATCTTAATCTATAAGCTAGAGTTTCATCAACTTCAAATAAAGCTTGAGTATTTTTTAAAAAAAGCTCTTCTCTCACCTTCTTACCCTTTCCATCCATTTATCTAATTTTCTTTCTTTAAGTTTTTCTTCTAAAGGAAGTATATTTTTTATCAAAGCGCTTTCTTGTGCTTTGATATGTCCATAAACTAATTCCATAAATTCTAAATGTTCTTTTATCCAAAGAATATTTTTATTAAAAACATCTTCTTTGGTTTTAGGATTTAAAACATAAATTCTAGCAAGATTAAGTTCAAATTGAGTTAGCAAGGGG
>NZ_MJXM01000029.1:0-12239 GCF_001762775.1 Campylobacter sp. BCW_6464
ACACCAATTAGTAAAAAATCTCCATTTTTATAAAATATATCTTTATATAAAGGATTTAAAGAGTGTAAAATCACTCCATCAACTTGTTTTAAAACTTGTTTTATAAAAAGTCCATCTCTAGTATTAATCACACAAATGCTTTTATTTTTAAAAGCCTTATTCCTATCTATTGCACAAATTGAACCATCTTTTATAAGTGGTTCCATACTCTCTCCATAACAAGTGATAAACTCACATTCTTTACTTCCAAAAAAGTTTAAAACCTTTTCATCGATGATTAAATCAGAGCTATCAATCAAATCATTTATACCACCTCCACCTAAACTTGCATTTGTTTTATAAAGCTTTAAAATTTTATATTTATTCTCACATTCTAATTGATCTTTTGGGGAACTTCCATAGAAGAAATAATTAATGCTTATATTTCTTTGATTTAAAAAGTTTAGGATTTGTGGATAAGGAATGGAGTTTCTAAATTTCATGGAATTAAAAGTATCAGGATGAATTCCTAGTTCTTTAGCTATATCTTTGGTTTTTAAATCACGCTTACCTTCACTTGCAAGTATATCTTTTAATTTTTCAATCACTTCTTGCATTTGCATTTTAAATCCTTTGATTTTAATTTCAAAGAATTTAAACATAAAATTTCAAAAAGCAATTAAAAACTTTTGATTTGAAAGGTTAAAATATAGATGTGAATTTCGTGTTAGAAATCAAAGTGAAAAAATAAGACTTTGATTTTAAGTGTCAAATGACTTTGATTTGTAAAGCGGTTTTATAGATGCGTTCCTTATGTTTTTATTAATAATATATTATATAAAATCACTACTAAAAAATTTTTAAAAATTAAATAAGATAAAATAGAATTGAGTTCAAGCCTTTTAACAAGGCTTGAATGAAGATTTTAGGATTACTCAACTTC
The DNA here is from genome assembly GCF_001762775.1 of Campylobacter sp. BCW_6464. NCBI lineage: Bacteria > Pseudomonadati > Campylobacterota > Epsilonproteobacteria > Campylobacterales > Campylobacteraceae > Campylobacter > Campylobacter sp. BCW_6464. Next base: position 923 of record NZ_MJXM01000029.1, read on the forward strand.
AGCGTCGATTACATCGTCATCTTTTTTCTTTTTATCGTTCGCTGCATTTGACTCATCTTTTTTATACATGTTTTCAGCTAATTTATGAGAAACTTCGCTTAAAGCTTTCATTTTGCTTTCAATCTCTTCTTTGCTTGCATTTTGATTTTTCAAAGTCTCGCGCAAATCATCAAGAGCTTTTTGGATGTTTTCTTTATCAGCAGTGGCAACTTTTTCACCCAACTCACTTAAAGATTTTTCTACTTGATGTGCCAAGCTATCAGCTGCATTTCTAGCATCTACAGCTTCTTTGCGTTTTTTATCTTCTTCTTTGTGAAGTTCAGCATCTTTTACCATGTTGTTAATTTCTTCTTCGCTAAGTCCGCTTGAACCTGTGATTTTGATCTCTTGAGCCTTACCTGTTGCTTTATCTTTTGCGCTAACAGTTAAAATACCATTTGCATCAATATCAAAAGTAACTTCGATTTGTGGCATACCGCGTGGTGCTGGTGGAATTCCTTCAAGATTGAAATTTCCTAAAGATTTATTATCACGACTAAATTCTCTTTCCCCTTGTAAAACATTGATAGTTACAGCACTTTGATTATCCTCAGCGGTTGAGAAAACTTGCTCTTTTTTAGTTGGGATAGTTGTACCTTTTTCGATAATCTTAGTCATTACCCCGCCTAGAGTTTCTATACCCAAAGAGAGCGGAGTAACATCAAGTAAAAGCACATCTTTAACATCGCCTTTTATAACCGCACCTTGAATCGCCGCACCAATAGCCACAACTTCATCAGGATTTACAGACTTGTTAAGATCTTTATTAAAGGCTTTTTTCACTTCTTCTTGCACTAAAGGAACACGAGTAGAGCCCCCTACCATAACAATTTCTTTGATCTCATCTTTTTTAAGACCTGCGTCGCTTACTACTTCATTGATTTTAGTGATGGTTTCAGCTACTAAAGAATCAATCATACCTTCAAATTTAGCTCTAGTAAGTTTTTTAACCAAATGTTTTGGCCCACTTGCATCTGCTGTGATAAATGGTAAATTAATTTCAGTTTCATTAGCTGAACTTAATTCTTTTTTAGCGTTTTCTGCTGCTTCTTTCAAGCGTTGTAAAGCCATAACATCATTTTTAAGATCTATGCCTGTTTCATCTTTAAATTCATTAGCTAGAAAATCTATAAGTTTATTATCAAAATCATCACCCCCTAAGAAAGCATTACCACCTGTTGCTAAAACTTCTACTACATTATCGCCGGTTTCAAGCACGGTAACATCAAAAGTTCCCCCACCTAAATCATAAACCACGATTTTTTCACTATCTTTTTTATCAAGTCCATAAGCTAGAGCTGCTGAAGTAGGTTCATTGATAATTCTTAATACATTAAGTCCTGCTATCGTTCCTGCTTCTTTTGTCGCTTTTCTTTGCGCATCGTTAAAATATGCAGGTACAGTAATAACCGCATCTACAACACTCTCGCCTAAGAAAGCCTCAGCATCTTCTTTTAGTTTCATTAAAACTTTTGCTGAAATTTCTTGCGGAGTATAAATTTTACCTGCGATCTCAATCGCACAAGCGCCATTTCTTTCAGTGATATGATAAGGAAGTCTGTTTTTAGCTTCTTTAGCCGCGTCTTCATTGATCATCAAACCCATAATTCTTTTAATAGAATAAATAGTTTTTTCAGGGTTAGTCACCGCTTGGCGTTTTGCACTATCTCCTACTAAAACCTCGCCTTTATCTGTAAAAGCTACCACAGAAGGAGTTGTATTTTTACCTTCTTTATTTGGTATTACTTTACTCTCGCCGCGTTCATACACAGCAACACAAGAATTGGTTGTTCCTAAATCTATACCTATAACTTTACTCATTTTTTATCCTTTTTATTAAAATTTATTTTGCTACACTAACTTTAGTTGGGCGGATTACGCGATCGGCTATTTTATAGCCTTTTTGAAGCACGGTAACCACTTCACCACTTTGATGATTTTCACTATCTACATGAAACATTGCCTCATGTAAATTTGGATCGAACTCTTTTTCTTCTTTAATAAGAGCCACTCCATGCTTTTCAAGTTTTTTAAGAAACAAATCTAAAGTGTTTTGCACTCCTTCTTTGATTTTTAAGCTAATTTCATCATGGCATTCGACATTGATAGCTGCTTCTAAAGCATCTAAAACATCAAGCAAATCCTTTGCAAAGCTTTCATTTGCATAAGCCATAGCACTTAGCTTTTCTTTTTCCATTCTTTTTTTAATATTTTCAAATTCAGCGTTTGCACGCATATATTTGTCTTTTAATTCATCATAGTCTTTTTGCAATTTGTTTTGCTCAACATCTTCGATATTTTGCAAATTCTCATCTTGCAAATGTTCAGAATTTTCTGCGTTTTCGTTTTCAAATTCTTGCTTTTGCTCGCTCACGCCGCCTCCTTTATGTATTGTAATATTTTTTTATAATCCGTATAAACACTACCTGCTAAGATAATATTTACATCTTCGCCCAAAAACTGCGCATCCACCTTAAGCCCCATAAAACCTTCTTTAAATAAAGGTTCAAATTCAAGACTTTCTTTAAAATAACGATGAACTCCACAATCTAAGAGCTTAACAAATTCATCATTTTGATAAATTTGATAAGCTCTTTCTTCATTACTTCTATAGCAAATCAAATTTTGTCTTAAGCTAGCTATTTTTTCTACAAGATCTATAAAATGAACTCTCAAAGCTATTCTTTCTATACTAAAAAGATCTAATCCTATAAGACTTTGTAAAAAATTCCATGCTTCTTTTTCATATTTTAAAACTAGCTCTTCTTCTTTAAAATCAAGCACTATAAATTTAGCATTTAGATTAAGCACTTCTTTAAGTACTAAGCTTCTACCACCATAAACAAGACAATAAATTTCAAATTCTTTGCTCAACTCTTTTAAAAAATTCTCACTTTTGATATTGATATCTTGATCTTGTTCTTTTTTCCAAAAACTTTGCCAGTAATTTTGCATTGTCAAAATAGTAGGAATTCTACCACTACTTATATGAAGCTGAGTGATCAAACCCTCGTCGCTAAGCCTTTTAAGATAAACGCGTATAGTTGAAGCAGGGATGCAAAGATTTAAATTCAATTCATTTGAACCAATAGGAACATTATCTAAAAGATAAGTTTGGATGATAGAATCTAAAATCAAATCCTTTTTATCTCGGCTTTTCATAGCTCTTTCCTTAAATTTTTAGCACTCTATTTTTTGATTGCTAAAAGTATTATACAACATTGAGTGTTATTTTGTCAAGTATAAATATAAAAAAATATACTTAATTTTATTTAGTCTATATGACTAAACTTTTATTAGTTGATTTTTTATAAGAATACAACATATCAAAATAAAAATAACAATACACTTTACAAGATAATTATAAAAACTAAGCCCAAATTTTAATTAAATCAGCTATTTTTCCATAACTTGTAGAATTTGTATCAAAATAAGTTTGCTTCATTTCGTTGACAATTTCACCAAGATTGTCATAATTAAGTTTAGTTGCATCTTCAGGTTTTAAACCTAGCATTCTTGCACTTCTTTGTTTAAATAAATCCACAAAACCTTCATAGAAAATTTTAAATTTATCCAGATTAAGAACAAGTTTTTTATTACCAGTTTCTTTATCTTCAACTTCATCAAAAATTTTATCAGATAATTGCATTTTAAGTAGAGATTTTTCATCTTCACTTAAATCATCATATTTTACACCTTTACCTAATTTATCTAAGATATCTTTAATTTCTATTGTATTAGTTTGATTAAATTTAGTTAAAGTTAACATACCTACGCTTTCAGTCCATCCAGAATTTGGAGCTTTGGTTTTTACTGCTTACATGCCAGTTTCGCTAAAACTAAGCTCTCCATTAAAATCTCCATCTTTTCTTATCATTTTATCAAGCTCTAAACCTATAGTTCTACCAGCATAATCTATATCTTTAGTATCATCTGGACGCATTTCTCTAAAATCTTTTTCAAAACCAAATAGAGTATCCACGCTACCATTTAATTGTGTATAAGATTGCACAAAAAGTCCTAAATTTGTTTCCTGTGCTACAAAACCACTTTTCGTATCTTCAAGTTCATAATCTTCTAAATATCTATCATTATTTCTATCACTAGCCACATAAGCTCTAGTATATGCTATATCAGCATACCATCCAGCCACGAAATTTTCAGCTTTTCCACTTAATATATATGATCCATCAAGTCTTTTAGTCATATCTTCTTTGTCAAATTCAATCCCCATTTTATTGATGGCTGTTGAACTTAAAGCACTACGAACGAGTTTATTTGTAATAGGATCTCTAAAATATATAGTAGTCATACCTCTTTCAGCTTTTTTACTTTATCACTTACCTTTTGATTGAAAACTTTTTCATCTTCTAATCTTTGAAGCATAGTTTGAGCTACATCTGTTTTTTGCTCTTGAAATGAAGAGGAATTTTCGTCTTTTTCATTAAGAATATTTGGTTTTAAATTCAACTTAAAAGATTTGTATACACTAGCTTGCTGAGAAGATTTAGATATGGGTTGAAAATGATTAAGAAATTTTATAAAATCCATTTTGATGCCTTCAAATTTTCGACATCTTTTCAAAAATATTGTTAATATATTTTACGTAATTTTAACTTAGAAAATTTTAAATTTTATCCTCTATTATTTTCCAAACTCCTAAAAACACCCTATTCTCTTAAAAACCCTAAACAGCAACAAACTCTTTTTTAAACACAATTCTAAGCATCATCTAAAACAACAATAAAAATAAACATAGGATTTATATATAAAGTAAGCAATGAAGACATTTAACAAGTCCGCAATGAGCTACTTTCCCCCTGCCAGTAAGGCGTAGTATCATCACCCACGATGTGCTTAGCTTCTTGGTTCGGGATGGAGCAAGGCGTTTCCACATCTGTATAATCACGGACATTGTTATTTAAATATTCTTTGAAAGATTGAATTTAAAAAATAAAGATTAATCTTTTATTTCTTTACTTTTTTCTTTATTCTCTTTCTTCTTTTGTTTTTCTTTCTTCTTTACTTATCTTTTATCTTTGATAAGTTTTTATATAGAATACTTAAAAAACAATGTTAAGAGCAAGTTCTAATACAAACTTTACTTGAAAGATTTCTACTAAACTCTAAATATTATCTATATTCAAAGCTTTCTTAAAAACCTTAACAAGGAAGTGATGCTTTATTAAAGATAAGCCAAACGCTCTATTAGTACTGGTCAGCTAAAGGACTTTCATCCATTACACACCCAGCCTATCAAACTAGTAGTCTTCTAGAGAGCTTAGAGAAGATTCATCTTAGAGTTGGCTTCACGCTTAGATGCTTTCAGCGTTTATCCTTTCCAAACTTAGCTACGCTGCGATGCTCTTGGCAGAACAACAGCTACACCAGTGGTTTGTTCAACCCGGTCCTCTCGTACTAGGGTCAAATCTCTTCAATCTTCTTACGCCCACGGCAGATAGGGACCGAACTGTCTCACGACGTTCTGAACCCAGCTCGCGTACCGCTTTAAATGGCGAACAGCCATACCCTTGGGACCTGCTCCAGCCCCAGGATGCGATGAGCCGACATCGAGGTGCCAAACCTCCCCGTCGATGTGAGCTCTTGGGGGAGATCAGCCTGTTATCCCCGGGGTACCTTTTATCCTTTGAGCGATGGCCCTTCCACACAGAACCACCGGATCACTAAGACCGACTTTCGTCTCTGCTTGACTTGTATGTCTTGCAGTTAAGCTGGCTTATACCTTTATACTCTACGAACGATTTCCAACCGTTCTGAGCCAACCTTTGTAAGCCTCCGTTATTATTTGGGAGGCGACCGCCCCAGTCAAACTACCCACCAGACATTGTCCCACTTGAGGATAACTCAAGCTGGTTAGCTACCCAAATAAGAAAGAGTGGTATCTCAACAACGGCTCATATACAACTGGCGTCATATACTCAAAGCCTCCCACCTATCCTGCACATTCTTATCCAAGTAGCAGTGTCAAGCTGTAGTAAAGGTCCACGGGGTCTTTCCGTCTTGCCGCGGGTAGGAGGAATTTTCACCTCCACTACAATTTCACTGGATCCCTCTTTGAGACAGCTCCCATCTCGTTACGCCATTCATGCAGGTCGGTATTTAACCGACAAGGAATTTCGCTACCTTAGGACCGTTATAGTTACGGCCGCCGTTTACTCGGGCTTCGATCAAGAGCTTCGCTAATGCTAACCCCATCAATTAACCTTCGAGCACCGGGCAGGCGTCACACCCTATACATCCTCTTACGAGTTAGCAGAGTGCTGTGTTTTTGGTAAACAGTCGGGAGGGACTCTTTGTTGTAAGTTTCCTTGCTTTCGGAGTAAATCCTAATACAAAGCTAACCACACCTTATACCGAAGATACGGTGCTATTTTGCAGAGTTCCTTAAAGAGAGTTCTTCCACGCGCCTTAGAATACTCATCCCACCCACCTGTGTCGGTTTACGGTACGGGCAACATTAGCTAAACTTAGAAACTTTTCTTGGCTCGACGGCATCAGGGGTTCTTCTATCCATCCGAAGACTTCAAAAAGCCTTTCAGTTCTCGGAGTATTGTTATACGGATTTGCCTGTATAACCTCCTACGACCTTAGACTAGCACTTCCATCCGCTAGCCCCCTTAGCCCTAAGCGTCCTTCCATCGCACACTAATGTTGGTATTGGAATATTAACCAATTTGCCATCGTCTACCCCTTTCGGACTCGACTTAGGACCCGACTAACCCTACGATGACGAGCATCGCGTAGGAAACCTTGGGTTTACGGCGTTAATGATTCTCACATTAATTATCGCTACTCATGCCTGCATGCTCACTTCTATTCGCTCCAGCACTCCTTACCGGTATACCTTCGACGCAAATAGAACGCTCTCCTACCACTTGCACACAACTTAAACTACTTAAACTTTAAACCAAGAATATTTTTACTGATTTTACTAAGCTTTATTTCTATCTTTACTCTATAAAAATCAGTAAAAATATAACTTAAAACATATAACTTAGTTTTTTTATATTCTAAACTTAAATAATCTAAGTTGTGTGCAAGTCTACAGCTTCGGTACTTACTTTAGCCCCGTTATATTTTCCGCGCAAAATCACTAGACCAGTGAGCTATTACGCTTTCTTTAAAGGATGGCTGCTTCTAAGCCAACCTCCTGGTTGTTTAAGTAACTTCACATCGTTTTCCACTTAAGTAAGATTTAGGGACCTTAGCTGGTAGTCTGGGTTGTTTCCCTCTTGACGACGGATTTTATCACTCGCCGCCTGACTGCTGTGATTACATATAAGGTATTCGGAGTTTGATAGGGTTTGGTACATTGGTGTATGCCCTAGCCCATTCAGTGCTCTACCCCCTTATATTACGACACAACGCTATACCTAAATATATTTCGGAGAGAACCAGCTATCACGAAGTTTGATTGGCCTTTCACCCCTATCCACAAGTCATCCCGGGGCTTTTCAACGCCTATGGGTTCAGTCCTCCACTAGTTCTTACACTAGCTTCAACTTGCTCATGGATAGATCACTTCGTTTCGGGTCTGCAGCATCTGACTAAGCGCCCTATTCAGACTCGCTTTCGCTACGGCTTCGCGTTTGCTTAACCTTGCCAGACACCACAACTCGCAGGCTCATTATGCAAAAGGCAGTCCATCACACTGTATTGCTACATAGTGCTCTGAATGATTGTAAGCAAATGGTTTCAGGTTCTATTTCACTCTGATCACCTCAGTTCTTTTCACCTTTCCCTCACGGTACTTGTGCACTATCGATCTGGTATTAGTATTTAGGGTTGGATCGTGGTCGACCCGGATTCAGACAGGATTCCTCGTGTCCCGCCCTACTCAGGATACTGCTAGCTAAGCTTTGTTTTTCGCATACGGGACTATCACCCTCTATGGCTATACTTTCCAGAATGTTCTGCTAAACTCAGCTCTTGCACATTGCAGTCCTACAACCCCCAGTGCAAGCACTGGGTTTGCCCTCTTGCGCTTTCGCTCGCCGCTACTGACGCAATCTCTATTGATTTCTTTTCCTGAGGGTACTAAGATGTTTCAATTCCCCTCGTTCGCTCCTATATAGGTAATGTATATCTCTATACATTGGGTTGCCCCATTCGGAAATCTACGGATCAAAGCTTCTTGACAACTCCCCGTAGCTTATCGCAGTCTAGTACGTCCTTCATCGCCTTTACCAGTCAAGGCATCCACCATTCGCTCTTAGTAGCTTACCTTTTGATGTTCTTTTAGCAGATGAGCAAAGCTCATCCTAAAGAACCAAAGCTAAAGGCCTACCCCGCCAACCTAAAAGATATTAGGCTTAAAACGAAATAAACTAAACATTCATTAAAAAATTAATGTAGATAAAGCTTCAATTCTTAATCGCTAAAAAAACAATTTGCATAAAAGTTAGATATAACCTAACTTCTACCTTTTTTATTGATTCTAAAACGCATCACTTCCTTGTTAAAGTTTTTATGATAAGACTTCTTTATCTTAAGACGGAAAGCATTCAAACACTTAATATAAAACTAAATGATTTAGTCTTAACTAAGCTGTGAGTTTGAAACTTGTCTTTAATTTATAATCCTTAAATCTAATATTCTCTTTATTCATAGAAATAAAGACAGCTAAAAGTTAAGTTAAACTAAAGAAAAGATAAATAGGTTTTATCCTTTAACAAGTCCTGTAAAATTGTTTTTATTAAAACTTGCTTGTGACTCTTAACAATGATAATTAAAAAGAACATTAGGTTTAAAACCTAAAGGAAGTATATATATTAATATAATCATTATAAATATAAATACATAATGTATATGTTATTTATATCTATCTAAAGTATATTCTTTTATAGCTAAAGATAAAAATAAATCTAAGTATTTAGAGTTTATATTTTATATTTAATCTACTTTATATACTTGCTTTAGATTTTAAAGCTTCTTTATTCAAATCTTTTTTATGGTGGGCCTAACAAGACTTGAACTTGTGACCTCACCCTTATCAGGGGTGCACTCTAACCAGCTGAGCTATAGGCCCTTAATAAATGGTGGAGAATAGCGGGATCGAACCGCTGACCTCCTGCGTGCAAAGCAGGCGCTCTCCCAGCTGAGCTAATTCCCCATAAACAATTAGCTTTATCATCAATCTTTGAAATCTAAACAAGAATCAATTGAGTTTATATATTGAAGTAATAGTTGTGAGACTTATTACTTTGTACTCTAGAAAGGAGGTGATCCAACCGCAGGTTCTCCTACGGTTACCTTGTTACGACTTCACCCCAGTCGCTGATTCCACTGTGGACAGTAACTAGTTTAGTATTCCGGCTTCGAGTGAAATCAACTCCCATGGTGTGACGGGCGGTGAGTACAAGACCCGGGAACGTATTCACCGTAGCATGGCTGATCTACGATTACTAGCGATTCCGGCTTCATGCTCTCGAGTTGCAGAGAACAATCCGAACTGGGACATATTTTATAGATTTGCTCCACCTCGCGGTATTGCGTCTCATTGTATATGCCATTGTAGCACGTGTGTCGCCCTGGGCATAAGGGCCATGATGACTTGACGTCGTCCACACCTTCCTCCTCCTTACGAAGGCAGTCTATTTAGAGTGCTCGGCCGAACCGTTAGCAACTAAATACGTGGGTTGCGCTCGTTGCGGGACTTAACCCAACATCTCACGACACGAGCTGACGACAGCCGTGCAGCACCTGTCTCTAAGTTCTAGCAAGCTAGCACCCTCATATCTCTATAAGGTTCTTAGGATATCAAGCCCAGGTAAGGTTCTTCGCGTATCTTCGAATTAAACCACATGCTCCACCGCTTGTGCGGGTCCCCGTCTATTCCTTTGAGTTTTAATCTTGCGACCGTACTCCCCAGGCGGTACACTTAATGCGTTAGCTGCATTACTGAGATGACTAGCATCCCAACAACTAGTGTACATCGTTTAGGGCGTGGACTACCAGGGTATCTAATCCTGTTTGCTCCCCACGCTTTCGCGCCTTAGCGTCAGTTGAGTTCCAGCAGATCGCCTTCGCAATGGGTATTCTTGGTGATATCTACGGATTTTACCCCTACACCACCAATTCCATCTGCCTCTCCCTCACTCTAGACTATCAGTTTCCCAAGCAGTTTAATGGTTAAGCCATTAGATTTCACAAGAGACTTGATAATCCGCCTACGCGCCCTTTACGCCCAGTGATTCCGAGTAACGCTTGCACCCTCCGTATTACCGCGGCTGCTGGCACGGAGTTAGCCGGTGCTTATTCCTTAGGTACCGTCAGAATTCTTCCCTAAGAAAAGGAGTTTACGCTCCGAAAAGTGTCATCCTCCACGCGGCGTTGCTGCGTCAGGGTTTCCCCCATTGCGCAATATTCCCTACTGCTGCCTCCCGTAGGAGTCTGGACCGTGTCTCAGTTCCAGTGTGACTGATCATCCTCTCAGACCAGTTAAGCGTCATAGCCTTGGTAAGCCATTACCTTACCAACTAGCTGATACTATATAGTCTCATCCTACACCGAAAAACTTTCCCTACTCAACTTGTGTTAAGCAGGAGTATAGAGTATTAGCAGTCGTTTCCAACTGTTGTCCTCTTGTGTAGGGCAGATTAACTATACCTTACTCACCCGTGCGCCACTAATCCACTTCTAGCAAGCTAGAAGCTTCATCGTTCGACTTGCATGTATTAGGCACGCCGCCAGCGTTCACTCTGAGCCAGGATCAAACTCTCCATAAAAATTATAGATAGTTTAATCTTTTTCTTCAAAGAAAAAGTTATAAAAGATCAAAAGAAAAGCTTTTAATCTTTTTAAATTAGATTGAATAGATTTTACATAATTACTTATGCCTAAATCTTTCTGGCTCAATCGATCACTTATTTAGATTTCAAAGATTGACTAATAAGATTTGAATAACAATACTAAGTTAAAAGAACAAAACAAAAAATCATTTTTAAAAGAAAAGTTTTTAAATTAAAAACAAGATTTATAAAAAAGCTTTTTAGTTTTAAATTAAAAAATTAAGAAAGTTAAAAACTCAAATAATTTAAAAACTTAAAAAATCTAAAATAAAGTTAATTTATAAAATCTACTCAGTTAGTGAAACTTTATAATTTAAAAGATTTTAAGTCCTTTTTTTCAAAAAAGGAAATGAAAGTATAACCAATTAAACTTAAAAGGGGATTAAATAAAGGATTAAATAATATAAATATTTGTGTAAGTATTTATATAAGTATTTGGTGGGTTAAAAAATGGGGGCTATATTTTA
>NZ_MJXM01000030.1:0-53639 GCF_001762775.1 Campylobacter sp. BCW_6464
ACACCAATTAGTAAAAAATCTCCATTTTTATAAAATATATCTTTATATAAAGGATTTAAAGAGTGTAAAATCACTCCATCAACTTGTTTTAAAACTTGTTTTATAAAAAGTCCATCTCTAGTATTAATCACACAAATGCTTTTATTTTTAAAAGCCTTATTCCTATCTATTGCACAAATTGAACCATCTTTTATAAGTGGTTCCATACTCTCTCCATAACAAGTGATAAACTCACATTCTTTACTTCCAAAAAAGTTTAAAACCTTTTCATCGATGATTAAATCAGAGCTATCAATCAAATCATTTATACCACCTCCACCTAAACTTGCATTTGTTTTATAAAGCTTTAAAATTTTATATTTATTCTCACATTCTAATTGATCTTTTGGGGAACTTCCATAGAAGAAATAATTAATGCTTATATTTCTTTGATTTAAAAAGTTTAGGATTTGTGGATAAGGAATGGAGTTTCTAAATTTCATGGAATTAAAAGTATCAGGATGAATTCCTAGTTCTTTAGCTATATCTTTGGTTTTTAAATCACGCTTACCTTCACTTGCAAGTATATCTTTTAATTTTTCAATCACTTCTTGCATTTGCATTTTAAATCCTTTGATTTTAATTTCAAAGAATTTAAACATAAAATTTCAAAAAGCAATTAAAAACTTTTGATTTGAAAGATTTTTAATATAAGAGCTTGAAAAATCTAACTTCAAGCTCTCTAAATTGATATTTAAAAACATCTTACTAAGCTATTTTTTTAACAAGATTTCATAAAAAATTGCTTCATTACTTTTTAAGTTTTCTATGTAACTATCTTCCAAAGCTTAATGCCATAGATAGTTACATGCTATTTTTATATAAAAAGTGGTTAAACTATGATTATATAGTGTTTTATTGGGATAGTTACATCAATAAGAAAATATAAAAATACTTTAAGCAAAAATGTAACTATCCTAGAGGGTAAAAAACACTTTTGGGATATAAAATTTAAAATCAAAGCTCGTGTTTATCCATCTTTTAAACAGCATTTAATCACTTTTTTGGGACAAAACGGACATTTTGGGATATTTGGGATATTTTACGCTTTAGATTAGGAAAGATAAAAAGTCATTTTTGTAAGCTTTAAAATCCTATTATTTGGGATTTTTGCTAAAATTATTTAGGGATAGTTACATGTTCTTTTTGAAATACCCCTTACAAATAATATCACAAATTATATATTAAAATCAAATTTTTTTTATTTGGAACATTCATTGCTTTTAAAAAAATTTGAAAATATTTAGAAAGGCAACAATGAAAAAGATTTGTTTAAGTATTTATGGTTTTAGTTAATTGTGTTTTTGCTAGTGATGAACTAAATATAGACAGTTTATTTAAAAAGCAAATAGGCTTAAGAAGCATTACAAGCTTTTCTTTGCTTAGCACAGGAAATGCAAACTCGTATTCTCTTTATCCTAATATAACAATAGGCGGAGATCCTACAATTTGGAATGATACAAAGCAAGTGTTTTTAACTCAAACTTTCATTTATACCATAACACCTAAGTTTGACATACTTATTTCAGGGGGCGGAAGTTATGCAAGAGGGGAATATACAAACTTTTTTACAAATGAGTATTCTAGTAAAAACAGAATAGGTTTTGATAATTTATGGCTAGGTTTTATTTATACAGGCGATAGCATTGCAGATTTAATTCCACAAATTACCTTTCAAACTGCAGTCGTTCAAAGAGAAAAAGCAATCAATCAAACCAAAAACTTTTATCTAAAATCACAAAGCTTACAAGCTAGTTTAAGGGGATATAGCGATCCTGTGGTTTATAGTATTTATACAGGATTTGGTTATAATCAATCAAGAAAATTTAAAACCCTTAAAATAGAGTATGGAAATAGTATTTATGTGGGTGGGGATTTATCTATTATTCTAAGTCCTAAAATTACTTTAGATTTAGGAGCAGAGCAAAGATTTCAAACCGAGCAAAAAATTAATGGTTATCAAAATTCTGAAGTGCGTTCTATTCCAACTTTAAGTTTAGGTTCTACTTATAGCATTAATTCAGATACCGCAGTTTCTGTTAATGCTAGTTTTGGAGGAAGCTCTGCTTCTCCTGATAGTATATTTGGGATAAGCTTATGGAAAAAATTCTAAAAATTTTATTATTTTTACCCATTCTTGCTTTGAGTGCAAAAGCCGAATGGGTAGTTAAGTCTTATCAAGAAATTAAAAACGAAAGAGTAATAAGACAAACTTATGAGCAATCTTGTGGGGCTTCATCTTTAGCAACTTTACTTAATATACTTGATGATCAAAAAAAGTTTGATGAACTTGAACTTTTAAAGATTATGAGCGGACAAGAACTTTATACGGATATGGTAAGCTTTGCAGATTTAAGCGATGCAGTTAAAAAACTGGGCTTTCAAAGCAATTCATATCAAATCAATAGAGAAAACTTGGATAAACTTGTAAATATTCCAATGCTTGTAAAAATTGAAGATGATCCACGCTTTCCACATTTTGTTATAATTATCAATCATAAAGGAAATTATTTGCAAATACTTGATCCAAGCCATGGAGAATATATAAGTTCTAAAAGTCAATTTTTTAGTATTTGGGATAGATATAATAAAGGTGGTTATGCTTTAATTGTTGCTCCTAAAAAAGAGCTAAAACCTTTTAAGTTAAATACTCCAAAATCTTTACATTTTGATTTCAGCCCTTTTAGTTTGTTTTAGTTTTAATTCGTTTATATTTATTATTCTTAATTTGTAGGCTAAAACTTTTTATCTTAGTTGTTCTAATCTTTCTTTTTTAGAACCAATTTCTGTAATTTGAACGCCGAAGTTACCATCGACAATTACTACCTCGCCATAAGCAATTCTTTTATCCCCAATTAAAATTTCAAGCGGATCGTTTGCAAGTTGATTAAGCTCCACAACTGAGCCTATATCCATAGTTAAAACATCTTTTAAAAGCATTTTTTTATTGCCTATACGCACACGAACAGGCAAACGCACATCCATGATAAGATTGATATTTTTAAGCTCTTCGCTAAGCATTATCGCTTTTTCTTCAGCGTTGTGATTAGAATCAGTGCTTGTATTTCCTGTTTCAGCAGGTTTTCCACTTAGAATGTTGTGAAGTGTTTGATCCATGGCTAAAGAAACTTGTTCTTCTAAATCGCCTATTTTTACATCATATAAAAATAATTTTTTAAAATCTTTAAAATCTACGCTTTCAGGCACAAATTCACAAGATTCTATACTAAAATCCATTTTTGGAATGTCTTTTTGAGCTCCTAAAGTTGTAGAAAATGCTGAAATGATATTTTGGATGGCTTCTTTAGCTGCATCCATTTCATCAGGACCTAGTTTATCGTTTTTGGTGATCTCTTCTTCACCCATCATCCATTCACCAATAGCACTCATTAAAACAGCACCGGCTAAAATTCCTATTTTTCCACCATTTGCTATATCAAATATAGCATACACTAAAGGTGCTTTTAAAGTATCGCTTGCATTGACATCAAATTCTTTATATTCGCTAAATTCAGCACTTTTTCCTGTTAAACCTTCAATGGTGCTGATGCATTCATTTGTAAACATTTTTAAAAAATCATTGATCATATTTCTTCATCCTCCTCTTCAGGCTCATCATAAACACTAGCTTTAGCTTTACGTTCTTCTTCGTATTTTTCCAAAATTTCTTTGATTTCATCTTTATCTGTGCGTATGAGTTCTAAAATTTTAATAGATTTTCTAAAACGATGCAATCCAATTTGTGCTAAGAAAACATCTTTTTTATCGATGCTTACTATAGCTTTATCATCTGCTTCTCTATCAAGCCTTAAAATATCACCTTGTTTAAGTTCTAAAAATTCATGAACATTAATTAAGGTTTTTCCTAAAATTGCCTCATATACCACTTCAGCACGACCGATTAAAGTTTTAAGTTCTTTGTTACGTGATTTTTTGGCTGAGGTTTCACCCATCATAATATCGCGGTTTGCTAAACGGCTTAATATACTTTCTAAATGTACTACAGGATAGCAGATATTTACCATACCGCTTGAATTTCCTATGATGATTTCCATTACCACCATGATAACAATCTCATTTTGAGATACGATTTGCACAACATTTGGACTTGATTCTTTAGCTTCAATACTAGGATAAATTTCAGTTACAGTAGCCCAGCTTTCTTTAAGTCTTTGCATAATGATACGCAAAATAGAATCAAGCAAATTAAGCTCAATATCCGTAAGCTCACGCGAAGCTTCATAGCTATCACCTTGACCACCTAAAAGCCTGTCTATCATAGGAAAAGCTATGCTTGGATTGATTTCTAAAACACAGTTTCCATCTAAAGGTTTGATAGAAAAAACGTTAAAACTTGTTGGGCTTGGCAAAGACATTAAAAACTCTCCATAAGTCATTTGATCGACTGAATGAAGTTTAGTTTCAACAATACTTCTCATCATCGATGAAATTTGAGAGGCTAAATTTCTTGCTAATTTATCATGTATGCCTTTGATTGTCCTAAGTTGTTCTTTTGAAACTCTGTTTGGACGCTTAAAATCGTATACAACGATATTTCTTTCATCTTTTTCATCTTTTGAATTTGAGGCTATGGGTGTGTCGGTGTTATCATCAACAACTTCAAGCAGGGCATCAATTTCTTCTTGGGAAAGTATCTCAGCCATTACATTAGCCTTTCTCTAAGTTTTTTAAGAAGTTTTTTGTGAATTTGTGAAATTCTACTTTCACTGATTTGTAAAATTTCACTGATTTCTTTTAGGCTTAATTCTTCATAATAATAAAGCTGAATGATTAACTGATCGCGCTCTTTAAGATCATCTAGCACTTCGTGAATTTTTTCTAAAAGTTCTTCTTTTTCAATTTTTTCTAAAGTATTGTCTTCGTTGTAAAGTTCGATTTGCTCATCGATGGGCAGGGTATAGCTAATAGCATGAGCTGTTCTTACTTCTTTGATTTTTTCTACATCCAAATCAAGTTTTTTGGCTAGATATTCATCATCAGGTTCGCATTCATGCTCAAGGAAATATTCATCCATGATTACATCAATATCTTTAATAATTTTGCGATTATTGCGACTCATTACATCAAGACTTCTAAGATAATCAAGCATAGAGCCATTAACTCTTTTTCTTGCAAAACCCCAGAAGTTATCATTTTGTTCTTTATCGTAACGGCGTGAAAGCTTTATCATTTCTTCAACGCCTATGCTAATAAGATCATTAACATCTATGCTTGAAGGCAAGCGTTCTTTTAGTCTAAAAGCCATAGCACGTAGGGCTGGCATGTAAGAAAGCACAAGCTCATCTTGCTCTTTCTTTAGCATTTGTGCATAAGCTTTAGGCGGCTCTTTTAGCATTTCTTCGTCTTTCTTTGGATTCATTTTTCTTTAGCTCTTCTCTTTCTTCATTGAGCTTTTCTAAAATTATATCCATTTTCTTTTCACGAATAGCTAAATCGTTGATAATATTATTGCTAGTTTTTTCATAATCGTGTTTATTAAAGATTCTACCGCTAATTTTCTTTACATCTATAAAATTCATAATGGCAATATGAACAAAAACATAAAACATAAAAGTAATAAAACAAGTAAAAATCAGTATATCAAAGGCTTCATCTATACTAATAATGCTAAATGCAAGTCCTATAAAAAATCCACAAACAGTAAAAAATGCTACGTAATTTTCTGGCCTCATAATCTCTTCTCTTTATTGCTAAAATCTTTCAATAATTTTTCTAAAAAAACTTGAAAAACTACGATTTGAAACATTATCAAGCACTTTCCGTTCCAATCTATATAAAAGCTTGGAAGCTAGGGCTTTAAGCTCATCACTTGAGGCTGTGTTTTCATCGCTAAATAAAGTTCTTTTTTTAATACTACCACTTACATCTTTAGAAGCGCTTAAATGACCTAAGAATTCTAAATTTAAAGGATTTTTAATGTTTGCATCTGCAACTTTTTTAATATTTTCAAACACTTTTAAAGCTTCATTTTCATTTTTTACAACATTAAAGAGCATTAGTAAATTTTCTTTTGTCTTAGAAGTTGTTTTTATGGTTGCATACGCATCAGTGATTGCTGCAGGATCAGGAACAGTTACTACTATAACTTCATCAGCCATTTCTAAAAAATTTAAAATATTTCCACCAATACCCGCGCCTGTGTCGATAATAAGAAAATCAAGCTCATCTAAAATACTTGCTTGATTTAAAAATCTCTCGTAAATATTTTTATCATTATATTTTAAAATCTCATCTCCACTTTCGCCTGGGATGAGCCATAAATTTGGCTTAACTTCTATTAAAATATCTTCCAAGGAGCATTCTCCGCGTAAAACATGCAAGAGATTTTTTTGTATGCGTACATTTAAAATGACATCCAAATTTGCCAAGCCAATATCAGCATCAAAAAGCCCAACTTTATAGCCATTATTTGCTAAAACATTGGCTAGATTTGCGCTAATCGTACTTTTTCCAACGCCACCTTTTCCACTTGTAATAGCTATAAAATGAGTGTTTTGGGATTTTTTGGTTCCATTTTGACTCATGAGATTGCGAAGTTTATTTGCTTGGTTATTCATTATTTTTTCCTTTATTAAACCCTTCTAAAATACAATGAACTAGAAAATCACTATTGGCTACTTCTAAATCATCTGGCACTTCTTGTCCTGTAGAGAAAAAGCTTAGAGGAATATTTGTTTCATAAATAAGAGAGAAGATATTTCCAAAAACCTTTGTTTCATCAAATTTAGTAATAATCAAAGTATCAATATTTAAGAATGAAAAATTTTTATAAATTTCCATTAAATCTTCATGTTTGGTGTTTGCAGAAACCACTAAATTTACATCAATTTCTGCATTTGAGTGCATTAAAAATTCTTTAGTTTTAGAAAGTTTACTTTGATCGTATTGTGAATTTCCTATAGTATCAACCAAAATTACTTCGCAATTATTTAAGCTTTTTATTGCTTCATCTAAATCCTTTGGTTCTATGCTATCAATAATAGGAAGTTTCATCATTTTTGCATACTGAAAAAGTTGTTCAACCGCACCGATTCTATAAGTATCAAGCGTAATAATACCTGTTTTATAACGCTTATCTCCATAAGCATAGCGAAAAGCTAACTTAGCTAAGGTTGTTGTTTTTCCGACTCCTGTTGGGCCCACTAGCATCATGATTTTTTGTTTTTTTATATCGCTTTCAACGCGACAAGGCAAGATATTTCTTAAAAGTGAGTGAAAATATCTTTGAACCGCATCTTTGTTGGTTTTCATAGCAGCTGGCATATTTTCTATAGTTGCCTTCATAATCGCTTCTAGATGATTTTCAAGCATTCCACTTTCTTTGGCTTGCTTATAAATACTTGCAAATTCAGGAGGTATCATAAGATTTTTTCTAGCTTCAGCTTTATCATCCCACATCATATCTGCAAGAAGATCTATTTTATCGTTAAGCTTGTTGATTTGTTTTTCAAATTGCTTTTCAAAATTTTCTATTTTTTTATTATAATTTGGATTAGGGGTGTAATTTTCTAAAGGTGTGTTTGTGACTTTAGAAATTTCATTGCTAACTTCACTTAGTTTTTCTTTAAAATCATCAAAGCCTAGAGTCTTATTTTGATGAGGGTTGATTTTGTTTTGTGGAAAATCTTGATAGGTTTTTTTAGTTAAGTCATTGTTTTTTACAGTGTTTAAATTTGTATTTAAGCGAGTGTTTGAGAAATCCAAGACTACATCTTCATCTTCTTGAGGGATTTGAGATCTAATTTTTTCTTCTGTAAGAGAGGTAGAAGATGGTTTTGGCGAGCTTTTTTTTGCAGGTAAAGATTTTCCTTGTTTTTTTAAGTGTTCTTCATAGTCGCTTTCTTCTATGGCTACCATAACCTCATAAAGCGCACTGCGATTTAAGGTTTTAGGACGAATTTGTTTATTTGTTATAATTAAAGCTTTATCTCCGTAATCTTCTTTTACTTTGGGTATAATTTGTTCTGTATCTTCAACAGTAAAAGTATGTATAAGTTGTCCCATATTATATTCCTTATATCATGCCTAAAGGCAAAATTACACTCACTCTTTCTTTAGCCCCTTTATGAGGCACCTCACACCACTTATCACGCTTGACTTTTTGTGAAAAGTATAAAAGATCTAAATCAAGCGTTCTAGGAGCGTTTTTGAAAGTTCTCTTGCGTTTAAATTTTACTTCATAATAAAGTAAAACTTTCAAAAGTGCTCGTGCATGCAAATTAGTTTGTATCAACATAACAGCATTGGTAAAATCTTTTTGCTCTTTAAAACCAAAGGCTTCATTTATCAACATAGGAGATGTGGATAAAATTTTAAATCTTTTATCATCCATCATTACTCGAAAAAGCATATCAAATCTTTTTTTTTCAGGTTCTATATTGCTTCCTAAGCCTATAAGGGCTAAATATTTAAAAGATCGTATATTTTGACTAAAAAAAGGAAAAAAACGACTTTTTTCAAAGTGTTTTACTCCTTGAATTTTTAGCATTATTATTTATTTGTTTGTTGTGCTTGTTGCATTGCGTGCAAATTTTTTATTTGTTCACAAATTTGAATTACACCCATTAAAGCCAAGTGATAGCCAAAAGGACCAAAACCAACAATAGTTCCAGAGCATACAGGCGCTATAAGACTTTTTTGGCGAAATTCTTCTCTGCGATAAACATTGCTAATATGCACTTCAATTGTAGGCAAAGCTACCGCTGCAATAGCATCTCGAATAGCTATTGAAGTATGAGTATAGCCTGCTGCATTGATAATAATTCCATCAACTGTTCCAAGGCATTCTTGAATTTTGTCTACGATTTCACCTTCAAAATTACTTTGGAAAAAGTCAAGTTCTACATTGCTTTGAGTGGCAGCTATTTTCATTTGCTCATGAATTTGCTCCATTTTCATAGCACCATAAATTCCCACTTCTCTTACGCCAAGCATATTAACATTTGGGCCTTGGATAATCATTATTTTCATGGATTTAACCTTAAAAATTTATTTTTAACCTTATATTATAACATTTTAAAAATAAATTTTTGCTACAATGTAATTTTTGAAAGGAAAATCGTGTTTATAGCTGCTGCAAGATATCTTTTTTTATGTGATGAAGATTTTACGATACTAGAAAATCAAGCCTTTGTTTTTGAAGATAAAATTTTAGAATTAGGTAAATTGGATAATTTAAGAAAAAAATATCCTAAGGCTAAAATCATCAAAACACCTAAAAATTCGGTTATTTTACCTACTTTTATAAATCCTCACACACACTTAGAATTTAGTGCAAATTCAACAACTTTGCATTTTGGAGAATTTTTAACTTGGCTTAAAAGTGTTATAAATTCTCGTTCCATGTTAAATGCGCAGGCCAAAGAAGAATTAATACTTCAAAGCATTAAAAAAATGCAAAAAAGCGGCATAGGCACCATAGGTGAAATTTCAAGTTTTGGGAGTGATTTAGATCCTTGTTTAAAGGCTAGTCAAAAGGGTATACGTGTAGTATTTTTTAATGAAATTCTAGGCACAAATGAAAATCAAGTTGAAGATAAAAAACAAGAATTTTTAAAAAGATTTGAAAATTCTTCGAAATTTAAAAATGATTTTTTTATCCCAGCAATTTCGATTCATTCTCCTTATTCAACTCATCCTAGTTTGGCTCATTTTGCTCTTGATTTAGCTAAAAAGCAAAATTTACTAGTTAGTACGCATTTTTTAGAAAGTAAGGCTGAAAATATCTGGCTTAGAGAGTCTAAAGGGAGGTTTAAAAAATGGCTTGAAAATTTCACACTTCATCCTAAGCCTCTTTATACACCAAAGGATTTTGCTAAACTCTTTAAAGGAGTAAGGACTCTTTTTACGCATTGTGTTTATCTAAAAGAATATGAATGGTTAGATAAAAATTTACATTCTATTACACATTGTGCATTTTCAAATCGTCTTTTAAGTCAAAAAAGCTTAGATTTAAAAACGGCTTTAAAAAGTGGATTAAATATCCATTTAGGAACCGATGGACTTAGCTCAAATATTTCATTGTCCTTACTTGATGAAATGCGCGCGAATTTGCTTATACATAAGAATTTTGATTTATTAGAGTTAGCATCTAAGCTTTTGCAAATGGTAACACTTTATCCTGCAAGGGCTTTAAATTTAAATTTAGGAGAGCTTAAAAAAGGTAAAATTGCTGATTTTAGCGTATTTGAGCTAGGAGAATGTGATAAAAAGCAAGCTCCTTTGCAGTTTATTTTAAATGCTAAGGAAGTGGATAAATTATTTATAAAAGGAAAAGAATGCAAATTTTAAAATCATTTTTTAAGGCTTTAGGGTGTGGAATAAAATTTATCAATACTTATTTTAAAACCTTTGTTTTATTGTTGATTGTTATATGGATTTTAATGCCTAGTGCAAATTCAAGCTCCAATCTTGCAAATTTAGAACGCATTGATTTAAAGGGTGAAATTTTTGATAGCTCTGCGGTTTTAGAAAAAATTATCAATACTAAAAATGATAGCAATATCAAAGGAGTGCTTTTTGTTATAGACTCTCCTGGTGGAGCTTTTGCTCCTAGTATGGAACTAGCTCTAGCTATAAAGGATTTAAAAATTAAAAAGCCCGTGCTTGTCTATGCAAGCGGAACTATGGCAAGTGGAAGTTATTTAGCAGGAGTTGGAGCCAATAAAATTTTAGCCAATCCGGCAAGTTTTATAGGCTCTATCGGTGTGATTATGCAAGGAGCTGATTTAAGTGGATTGGCTAATAAACTCGGTATTAAAGAACAAACTATTCAAGCAGGTGAATTTAAAAGTGCTGGAACTTTTGCAAGAGCTTGGAATGAGAATGAAAGAAATTTTTTACAGGGTTTAATTGATCAAAGTTATGATCTTTTTACAGGTTTTGTTGCTAAGGAAAGAGCATTAGATCTTAACAAAAAAGACCAATGGGCAAATGCAAGAGTGTTTTTAGCTGCCAAGGCTAAGGAGCTTGGTCTTATAGATGAGCTTAGTAATTATGAAAATGCTAAAAAGGAGCTTGAAAAACTTGCTAATGTTTCAAATCCCGTTTGGAAAGAAGAAAATAAGATTGATAAATTTCTTAACCGCCTAGAAGGACAAGTATCAAGCTTGATAAGTAAAAGCTTAATCGAAATCGCTTATAAGACTAATAGCAGTTTTATAAACGCTAGATAAAATATATAAATATTTTTATTTAATTTTTGTAATATTTTTATGCAATAATTATTTATATTTTAGATAAGGAGTAAAATAATGAAAAAAAATATTGTTTTTTTTGAAGTTAAAGGTGGGAGTGATAAAGGTGAAGATGGTTATAGAAAAGATACTATACCTATGGTAAATGCCTTAAAAGCTAAGGGTTGGAATGCTGAGGTGATTTTTTTTGAAGTGAGTAAAAAAGATGAAATTTACAAATATGTGAAAGAAAATTTTGATGGTTATGTTTCTCGCATCAATCCTGGTAATCTTAAAGAAGAAAATGAGTATTTTGATATGTTAAGAAAACTTTGTGCTGATAAGCTTGTAGGTATGCCTCATCCTGATGCTATGATAGGTTATGGTGCTAAAGATGCACTTACAAAATTAGCAGATACTGATCTTGTTCCAAGCGATACTTATGCTTACTATGATATTAAGACTTTTAAAGAAAATTTTCCAAAAAGTTTGGCTAAAGGTGAAAGGGTTTTAAAGCAAAATCGTGGCTCTACAGGAGAGGGAATTTGGCGTGTGAGTGTAGAGGGTAGCGTTAGTGGAGATAGTTTGCCTTTAAACACAAAAATCAAGTGTACGGAAGCTAAGGATAATCATGTAGAACATAGAGAGCTTGGGGAATTTATGGATTTTTGTGAGCAATATATCATAGGTGATAATGGTATGCTTGTGGATATGACTTTTTTACCGCGCATTAAAGAAGGTGAAATCAGACTTTTAATGCTTTATAACACTCCTGTAAATGTAGTACATAAAAAACCAGCCGAAGATGCCGATGCTTTTTCTGCTACGCTTTTTAGTGGGGCAAAATATCGTTATGATAAGCCAGAAGATTGGAAAACTTTGGTGGATATGTTTTTAGGCGAGCTTCCTAAGGTAAGGGAAAGATTAGGCAATTACGACTTACCATTGATTTGGACGGCTGATTTTATTTTAGATACTGATGAAAAGGGCAATGATAAATATGTTTTAGGCGAGATTAATTGTTCTTGTGTAGGCTTTACTTCTCATTTAGAGCTTGCTGATGAAGTGGCTTCAAATATTATTAATATTGTAAGTAAAACTAAGGCTTAGTTTTTAAGTTTAATGTCCATTTTATTATTGCAAAATGGACATTCTTTTTCTATTGTTTTTAAGTTTGAGCTATATTCTATTGGGAAAAAATTTTCACAAAATGAGCATTTTGTATCTTTGGTTAGTATAGGATAGGAATAGTCAAATTTATCCAAAATAAAATATTTTATTTTTTATCCATCAAATTTCCTTCTTTGACTAACTTATACTTTATTTATTATTTTAACGCATAAATAGTTAATTAGAAATTTTCTGAATATTTTTTATAAAACTGTATGGCTTCTTTACATTTTTTACATTTAAATTTTACACCCTTAAGTTGAATTTTTGATGAATTCCAAAAGGTATATCATGCATTTGTCCTACGCATTCACATGTATAAAGATAAACTGCATTTTCATCATCTTTTTCTTCTTTGACTTCTTCAAAGCTTACTCCTCCATCATCTTCAGAAGCTAAAGAAGATCTTCTATA
Organism: Campylobacter sp. BCW_6464; assembly: GCF_001762775.1. Lineage (NCBI taxonomy): Bacteria > Pseudomonadati > Campylobacterota > Epsilonproteobacteria > Campylobacterales > Campylobacteraceae > Campylobacter > Campylobacter sp. BCW_6464. Next base: position 12,819 of record NZ_MJXM01000030.1, read on the forward strand.
TTGTTCAACTTTCATATCTTCATAGAGTATATGTTCTAAAAGAAATTTTTTAGAAACTGTGTAAAGCTTCTCTTTTAAATCATTAGTGGTTTTTATGTTTTGTATAAGATAAGACATATCATGAATGATATTTTATACATGATTTTGTGTTCATTTAAACAAGGATAATGAATTTATTGCATATAATCTTCTTCGTTGCTAAAATGTTCTTTTATTATAGTTAAAAAGTTCTATTAAAATTTCTTTTAACTCATCTCTTTGAACAAATTTATAAACCATATTTTCTATTTTTGCTGCAAGTTCAAAAAGTTTTTGGTGTTGAATGTCAATCATTATGTCATGAATACTGTATTTTTCATTCCAAGTTGGAATTAGTTTATCCAAAAGCACCTTCTTTAATTTTTGTATTTAAAATTAATTTCATATATTTGAGTGAAATATTATATTTTATTAAAATATTATTAATTTAAAATTATTTATTTTATTTATATTTGTATAATATAAAAAATATATATAATTAATATTAAAAATTAAGACTTACTGATTCTAGTATAGAATCAGTAAATAATAATATGTGCAATTTGTGGCCCATGAACACCAAAAACAGTGATAAGTTCTATATCTGCTGTTCTTGAAGGCCCTGCTATAAATAAGATATTAGTAGGTAAGATTTCATTTTCTTTTTTTACCAAATTTAAAGCCTCGCTAAGACTTTTAACAACATTTTCTTTTTTAAGTAGCACTATACAAAGTTTAGGTGCAAGGCTTAGCATTCTAGGTTGAGTTTTGCTTGAAGGTACAAGTGCAACTCCGTGAGAGCTTACCCCTGCTCTTGCATGAATGATGGAAAAATCACTATGAAAAACCTCAGATCTTAAATTTTCGATTTCTTTATCAAAGCAAATCTTTTTTTCTGCTTTGATTTGTTCTAAATTTAAATTTAAATCTAGCCCATAAATCATACTTTTAAAGTCATATTTTGCGATAATTTCATTGATTTTTTCTTCTAAGGTATCTTTTGTAGCATTTTCAACGATGTATTTGTTATCATTCATTTTTTGTTTCATTTCTGCAAGCATATCTTGGGTGGTTTGGATATGTTCTACAGGATCTATACTTTCAATGCGTGTGAATGTTGTTTCTTTGTAAGCTTTTTTAAGATGTTCTAAAATACTTGCTTTACTTTTGCTTGAAATTTCATCGATTTTACTCATAGCTTACTCCTTCTAGTTTTTGCACTTCTTTATAAAGATCCATTTTAATTTGAGGTAATTCTTTAAAAGCGTGCCATTTTTTAATCACAGGTAAAACACTTGCGAAATTTTGTACCGTCCAGTTGAAATAATGTGCTTTTGAAAGTGAAAAACGCCATTTATTGCCATTGGTTGCGATATTTTTAAATTGTTTAAAAGTAAAGGCTTCTAAGGCATTGCGATGAACATTATTTGCTCCTAAAGGTGGATTTTTACCTTGTCCTATTTTATCACATCTTAATTTGCGAATAAGATCAGCCAAAGGAATTTGCACTGGACAAACTTCAGAACAACGCCCACAAAGTGAACAGAAATTTAAAATATCTCCTGTATGATCTATACCAAAAATATTAGGACTGATTACTTCTCCTATAGGTCCTGGATAAGTGGTTTGATAGGCATGTCCGCCGATTTGATCATAAACAGGGCAAAAATTCATACAAGCCCCACATCGAATACAACGCAAAGCCTCATAATAATCCTCATGAGCTAACATTTTAGAGCGATTGTGATCAAATAAAATCACATGCACTTCTTTAGGACCATCTAAATCCCCATTTTTTCTAGGGCCTGTAATGATATTATTATAAGTTGGTATAAATTGTCCTGTGGCTGAAGGAGTGAGTAAAGAAACCATAGTAGCCGCATCTTCAAAGCTTTCCATGACTTTTTCTATGCCGCAAAGTGCGATATGAATATCAGGTGCTGTAGTGCACATTCTACCGTTTCCTTCATTTTCTATAAGCCAAAAAGCTCCTTCTCTTGACATGGCAAAATTGACCCCACTAAGTCCAAGTTTTAAGCCTTCAAAATCTTTTCTTAAATGCTCTCTAGCTACCGCATTTAAACTTTCAGGTTCATTGTTTTCTAAATTCGCTCCTAATTTTTCTTTGAAAATTTCTCCGATTTCATGGCGGTTTCTATGTATAGCAGGTACAACTATATGTAAAGGAGGCTCTTCATTAAGCTGTAAAATAAGCTCTCCAAGATCGGTTTCTATAGCTTTTAAACCTTTTTTTTCTAGGTAGTGATTTAGGCCTATTTCTTCGCTTGCCATAGATTTACCTTTTAAAAGCTTGGTAATATTTTTTTCTTTCATGATTTCATAGACGATTTCACAGACATCTTCATCACTACTTGCCCAATGCACTTTAATGCCATTTTTTGTAGCATTTTTTTCAAATTCTAAAAGCCTTTCTTCTAAACTCATTAAGGCATTGTTTTTAGCTTGTTTAGCTTTAGCTCTTAAACCCTGCCAGTCTTTAAATCTAGCATCAATAACATTGAGTCTATTTTTTTGTAAAGTATGCATGGCAGTCATTAAATTTTCTTGCATTTGCTTGTCATTGAGTTTAATTTGAACGATTTGTTCGTGAGGAATTTTTTGACTCATAGTCTTTCTCCTTCCAAGCGTTTAAGTAAAAAGTCATATAAATGTATGCCTTTTATATCTAAACCCATTCTTTTCATTGTGCCATCTATGTTTAAAAGACAACCTCCATCGCCACTGATGAGATATTTTGCACCGCTATTTTGTATATCTTTAATTTTACTTCTTACCATAGCATTTGAAATTTCAGGCTCTTTTACTGAAAAAGTTCCGCCAAAACCACAACATTCTTCCTCGTATTGAAGTTCTACTAATTCTACATTTTTTAGTTTTTTGATAAGATTTTTACTCGCTTGTATGCTTTTTTGCACTCTTAAAGCATGGCAATTAGAATGCCAAGTTACTTTTATAGGTGCACCTTTATCTTCATAATCTACTTTTAAAACTTCATCAAGGTATTGTGAAAGTTCTATGACTCTAGAGCTAAAATCTTTGACTTTAGAAAATTCAGGTTTGTTTTTAAAAAGTTCTTTATAGTCATGACTCATCATACCCGCACAAGATCCGCTTGGCACAACGATGGGGTAATCTTTATCAAATAAATCCACATTATATAAAGCAATCTCACGACTTTCATCGAAATAACCTGAGTTAAAAGAAGGTTGAGCGCAACAGGTTTGATTTTTTTTAAAAATCACTTCAATACCTTCACGCCTTAAAAGTTTTATTGCATTTAAAACGCTTTGTTGCATAGCAGCACTTCCTAAGCATGTGGCGTAAAAATACACCTTTTTCATGATCTCTCCTTTTGGGATAATTTAGGATAAATATTTTAATCCTGTAAAAATAAAAGCAAAGTAAATTTTCCAACAAATATTCTAAAAACGAATATTTGTTGAAGCAAAACTTAAATTTTTAATTATTTCACTATAGCTTCAGGGATGATTTCTTGTAAGAAAAAAGCTATAATGCAAGTCCAAATTCCTATTAAAATAATAAAAGCTACAGAATATTTTAATGTGAATTTGAAAAGATCAGATTCTTTTCCTACAAGCCCAACTGCTGCGCAAGCTATAGCAATGCTTTGTGGACTGATCATCTTTCCAACGACTCCACCTACTGAATTAGCTGCTAAAAATAAAGCTTCACTAACACCTAGTTTTTGAGCACTTACTTGTTGCAAGGTTCCAAAAAGTAAATTAGCACTTGTATCAGAGCCTGTTAAAAATACCCCTATCCAGCCAATGATTGGTGAAAAGAAAGAAAAAGCATCACCTGTATGTGCAAAAGCAAGTCCTAAAGTAGTGCTCATACCACTATTTTTAGAAATAAAAGCAAAAGCCACAACTAAACCTATGGTGATACAAGGTATAGCCATTTCTTTTAAAGTAGCCCAAAAGCATTCTGCTGCATCTTCAGCTTTGATTTTTAAAATAGCTATAGTTAGAAAAGCGGCAAGTAAAATCGCTGTTCCTGCTTGAGCTACGGTTTTTCCATTGATTAAATCTACACCCAAGGCCAAAGATAAAGGCTTAGCTTCTCCTATGCCTGTGATAGAAGGGCTTAAAATTCCAGTTGTGATATTGCTAAATTGTAAAGTAATGCTTGTATAGCTTAAAATTCCGTCCTTATCAAAGAGAGCTTTAAACCAAGGTTGTGTCCAAATGATAATACAAACAATAAGTAAAATAAAAGGCGACCAAGCTTTTAAAATTTGATTAAAACTTAAGGTGTTATCTTGAGTGAAATTGCTTTCATTATCAAATCTAAAAATATTTTTTGGTTTCCAAAATTTTAAAAATACAGTTGTAACCGCTAAAGAAACTACAGCTGAGATAATATCAGGTAATTCTGCTCCTAAGTGATTTGAGCTTAAAAATTGAGTAGTTGTAAAACTTAGTGCCGCAACTAAAATAGCTGGAAAAGTTTCTTTAACGCCTTTAAATCCATCCATTAAAAAAACTATGAAAAAAGGTATAGTAAGACTTAAAGGAACTAGCATTCTACCTACCATGGCAGAAACTGAATGCTGTTCTATGCCGACAAGATTTGCCATAGCAATAATAGGAATTCCCACCGCACCAAAAGCAACAGGAGCGGTATTTGCGATAAGACAAAGTCCTGCAGCTTGCAAAGGACGCAAACCAAGTCCTACTAAAAGTGCAGCAGTTATAGCCACAGGGCCACCAAAACCTATAGCACCCTCTAAAAATGAACCAAAACAAAAACCTATTAAAATCACTTGAATTCTATGATCTGGAGTAATGCTCATCACGCTTTTTTTAATGATTTCAAAAGAACCCGACTTGATAGAAAGTTTGTAAAGAAAGATTGCCGCAATGATAATCCAAGCTATAGGCCACATACCATTTGTAAAGCCTTGAATAAAACTTGCGCCCACTAAATTCCAAGGCATTTTATAGGCAAATAAAGCTACCAAAGTAGCAAGTATAACAGTTAAAAAACCTGCTTGATAACCTTTAAGTTTTAAAACAACCAAACAAACTAAAAAACATAGTATAGGTAAAAATGCCACTAAAGCACTTAGCCAAATGTTTGAAAAAGGGTCGTAAACTTGTTGCCATGTTAAAATTTGCTCCAATTTTTCCTCCTTGATAATTATTTATGTATAAATTTATTGTAACAAAAAATTAAATTAAAATAAAAAAATTATAGAGTAAAGTAAATTATATTGTGTTGTTATTGATTATTTTGTGTATTTTTGTAATATCATAAATATTAAATAAATATAAAAATAGAATAATAAAAAATCTTATTCTAAAGGGGTAGAAGCTGTTAAAGGTGGAGTTATAGTCATTAGTTCGTTTACTTCATAAAAAATTAGGATCTAAGGTGCAAGGGGCTATTCTAAAGCGTTTTTGTGTAGGAATATTTGGATTAAAAAGTTACCATACATTCATCAGATTCCAAAACTAAAGAACAAATTTGCACGTCTGAAGTTGCTGTTGGCATTATAGAAAATACAGTTTCTAATTTACCATCTTTTAGATCATCTTGACAAGATTTTGCTCCAAAGGTTCCATCTTCTAGGATGGCCAAACAAAGATCGCTTTCCTTTGGATTTGTAAATTGCACATAACCAAAAGGAAGTTCATTAGCTAATTTATCTTTTTGTTTTAACTCATTGCTTAAAACAATTTCTTTAATATTCCAATTTTGATCAATAGGATCTTTTGAGATATCTCTAAAGGCGCTTAAAAAAATTCCCGTTTCTAAATTTCTTATAGAAACCATTTTGGTAAAATCTTTCAAATCTCCAGTAGGAGTTGCAAAGGCTAAAGTTATAAACATAAAAAATAAAGCAACAATTTTTTTCATATTAAATGTCCTAAAATTTTCTAAAATTAACTGGAAAATGATCTTAAACTTGCAAGCATCAAAATCACAGCTAAAAGTGGTGGAGTATAGGCTTGTTGTCTGTTTAAATTTCCTGTAATTGCATAATCAATAGTCCCTCCGTTTGCTTGAGTTGCACTAGTTGGAAAAACCACTCTAATTTTATTTGCTAATCCTCTATCCACTGTATTTGTTATAGTAGAAGGATCACGGTTAAAATCCCCTGCTATCATCCAGTTAACTTGAGGTATATTTACAAAATGTGTATTTATGGGCTGTGATAATTGCTCCTACATCTGTTCCTTCATTGGCTAAAACATAGATATTGAAAAAAGCATCACTTCCATCGCGAATTCCTATAATGGGTCTTGAAACTATAGCTAAATTTACACGATTAGCTCCTACATCAACGCGAGAATAATAAATTAAAAACCCTATCAGGTCTTGAAAGAGTCCTCAAATTCTACTCATATTCATCAATAGGCATTCCACCTTGTTGCACATGGCGTCCTGTTGGAGTGGCTATTCTTAGTAAAGTTCCTATTTCTTGTATCATTAAGATATCTAAGGGGTTTGCTCCACTTGCAAGTTGTTTTATTGCATTATTGTTGATGCTACTAGTTAAAGGTGGGGTAAATAGGAGTAATAAGTACTAAATCAGCATTGCTAATTAAACTTGGAATTTCTTGATTGGTAGGAAAAATAGGTTCAAGTCCTAATTTTAAAGAAAAAGAATTAGTATCTTCAAATTCTCCAAATGAACGCACCAAAGGATTTACATTTTCAAAATTTAGAAGAACATGTATTTAAAGAAAAAATCATAAAACAAAAATAAAAAGTTTAATTTTTTGCATTAAAAACCTTGATTATGTATTTAAATTTTTTAAGAAAATAATAACATAATTTTCATTATAATTTTCCGCTTCTTAAAATGTTTTATTTTGTTGTTTTTAAAGGTAGAATTTACATGCATCTTAAACACTTATATTTTAGTATTTCTCAAATTTTTAATTTTTACAAAGAAGGTTTTAAAAATTTAACTCTTGGAAAGACCCTTTGGAAAATTATCTTTATTAAACTTTTTGTTATGTTTGTGATTTTAAAACTTTTTGTTTTTGATGTAAATTTTAATTCTATTTTTAAAAGCGACAAAGAAAAAAGCACTTTTGTACTCAAAAATCTTACACTCGAAGGAAAATAAATGAACGAACTTAGTAGCGTTGATTGGTCAAGAGCGCAGTTTGCTTTAACTGCACTTTATCATTTTTTGTTTGTGCCTTTAACCTTAGGCTTATCTTTTATCATTGCTATCATGGAGACTATCTATGTAAAAACTAAAAATGAAAGATGGAAAAAAATCACCAAATTTTGGCTTTCATTATTTGCTATAAATTTTGCTATCGGTGTAGCTACAGGTATTATAATGGAATTTGAATTTGGAACAAACTGGGCAAATTATAGCTGGTTTGTGGGCGATATTTTTGGCGCACCTTTGGCGGTTGAAGGTATTATGGCATTTTTCTTAGAGGCTACTTTTTTTGCAGTTATGTTTTTTGGCTGGGATAAAGTAAGTAAGGGTTTTCATTTACTTTCAACTTGGTGTGTGGCTATAGGAAGCAATCTTTCTGCTTTTTGGATTTTAGTGGCAAATGGTTGGATGCAATATCCTGTAGGAATGAGCTTTAACCCTGATACAGCAAGAAATGAAATGCAAAGCTTTTTTGAAGTAGCACTTTCTCCTGTGGCTATTTCAAAATTTTTACATACCATAGGCAGTGGTTATGTGATTTCAGCTTTATTTGTAATAGGAATTTCAGCTTGGTTTATGTTAAAGGGACGCCATATTATCGAGGCTAAAAAAAGCTTAGTTGTAGGAGCTAGTTTTGGTTTGGTTTGTTCAATCTTTTTGTTTTTCAGCGGAGATGAAAGTGCTTATCGTGTAACTCAAACTCAACCTATGAAACTTGCAGCTATGGAAGGGGTTTATCAAGGTGAACATCGTGCAGGGCTTGTGCCTTTTGGAATTTTAAACCCTAAAAAAACCATAGATAATAACGAAAGTGTGTTTTTATTTGACATTACTATACCTTACGCTCTTTCTATATTAGGAAACCGTGATCCAAATTCTTTTGTTCCAGGAATTGAAGATTTAATCTATGGAAATGAAAGCAAAGGTATAGAACCTATGCAAAATCGTATCGATAGAGGAAAAATCGCTATACAAGCTCTAAAAGACTATAAACTTGCTAAAGAAAACAATGATACAATAGCTATGGCAAATCACAAATCTATTTTAGAAACTCATTTTAAAGATTTTGGCTATGGATATCTAGAAAAACCAAGTGATACTATTCCGCCTGTGGCTTTAACTTTTTATAGCTTTCATATCATGGTTGCTTTAGGAAGTTTTTTCTTTTTACTTTTCATCGTTACTCTTTATCTTACTATGGCAAATGATATTGAGAAATTTAGAAAAGTACTTTGGGTATGTTTATTATCCATTCCATTGGGTTATATCGCCGCTGAAGCAGGCTGGATTGTTGCTGAAGTAGGCAGACAACCTTGGGCAATTCAAGACTTACTTCCTGTACATATCGCAGCAACGCAACTTGGAAAAGTCAATGTTCAAATTTCATTTTGGATTTTTGCAGTACTTTTTACAGCCTTATTGATTGCAGAAGTTAAAATCATACTTACTCAGATTAAAAAAGGTTTTGACGCACATGCAGAGCATACTCCACTTATGGGCAAAGGAGAAAAATGATGTTTTTTGGTTTAGAACTCGAAGGTTTGCAAATTTATTGGTGGTTGATTTTAAGTTTGCTCGGCGGACTTTTAGTTTTTATGTTTTTTGTCCAAGGTGGACAAACTTTAATCGATGAGCTTAGCAAGGATGAGCTTGAAAAAACCATGCTAGTCAATTCTTTAGGGCGTAAATGGGAGCTTGGTTTTACAACTCTCGTACTTTTTGGCGGAGCTGCTTTTGCAGCTTTTCCACTTTTTTATAGTACAAGTTTTGGCGGAGCTTATTGGGCTTGGCTTTGTATTTTATTTTGTTTTATTTTACAAGCTGTGGCTTATGAGTATCGTAAAAAAGAAAATAATGTTTATGGCTCTAAAACCTATGAAATTTTTCTTAAAATTAATGGCTATTTAGGTGTGTTTTTAATCGGAGTTGCAGTAAGTAGCTTTTTTAGCGGTTCCGAATTTATCTTAAATGAGCATAATTTTGTTTCTTGGCAAAATCCTTTGCACGGCTTAGAGCTTTTACTCAATCCTTTTAATTATCTCTTAGGCTTAGCTTTGGTATTTTTAGCAAGGCTTTTAGGCGCAGCGTATTTTATGAACAATATCAATGATGAGAATATCAAAATAAGAGCTATGAAAAAACTTATGATCAATAGCATTCTATTTTTACCTTTTTTCTTAGGTTTTTTAGCGTGGATTTTCTTAAAAGATGGTTTTAGTGTAGATGCAAATGGAACTGTAAGCATGAGTGCGAATTTATATTTATATAATTTCTTAAATCAAATGATTTTTGCTGTTTTGCTTGTTATTGGTGTGATTTTAGTGCTTTTAGGTATGGTTCAAGGAGTAAAAGGTTGCTCTAAGGCTATTTTTACTCTAGGACTTGGAACGGTTTTAATAGTTTTTGCTTTATTATCAAGTATTGGTTTAGGTCAAAGTGCTTTTTACCCATCTTTAAGTGATTTACAAAGTTCTTTAACTTTAAAAAATGCAAGTTCAAGCTATTATACTCTAAGCGTCATGGCTTATGTGTCTTTGCTTGTACCTTTTGTTTTAGCTTATATTATCTATGTTTGGAATGCAATGGATAAGGTAAAAATCACACGCGAAGAAATCGCAAACGATGATCACGCATATTAAGGAGAAAAAATGTTACATGCTTTGTTTTTATTGACTTGGCCTTTAGTAATTTATCTAAGCTATAAATTTATAATGCTAAATATCAATCAATTAGAAAAAGATAGCAAACTATAAAGCAAGATAAGATTTAAACCGATATAAGTATAAATCTTTTCAAAATATTGCAATTTGCCCATTTTTGGGCATCTTTTAATCATAAATCTTTTAAAGCTTCATTAGCGGCATCAAGGGCGTGAATAAGGCTTGTGTCAAAAATTTTGATATTTGTATCATTTTTGGATATTAATAAACCAATTTCAGTGCAAGCTAAAAGCACTCCCTTTGCACCTTTTTCTTGTAGTTTTTTTATAATATTTAAATATTTTTCTTTAGATTCTTGCTTGATTTTACCCTTGCAAAGCTCATTAAAAATAATATCATTAACGATTTTTATATCTTCATCGCTAGGAATAATAACGCTAATATTTTCTTCAATAAGCATTTTTTTATAAAAATCCTGAGTCATTGTGTATTTAGTACCCAATAAACCAATTTTTTGTATGTTTTCTTGTTTTAAAGCCTTAGCAGAGCTTTTTGCAATATGCAAAATAGGGATATTTATGTTTTGTTGAATTTCATCAAAAACCTTATGCATAGTATTAGTTGCAATTATTATAAAACTAGCCCCTACAAGTTCTAATTTTTTAGCACACTGAGTTAAAATTTGCGCAGCTTCTTGCCATTTATCTTGGCTTTGTAAATTTTCTATTTCTTCAAAATTAACACTGTAAAGTAAAATTTTTGCAGAATTTAAAGATTTTAATTTATCATTTATAGCTTGATTTATTGTTTTATAATAAGTAATAGTACTTTCAAAACTCATTCCGCCTATAATACCAATGGTTTTCATTTTTCTCCTTAAAAATTAATTTTTGAGTTGTTTTATTATAATATATTTCATAGAAATACGATTTATTTTTAAATAAATAAATATATTTTAATATTTTTATTAAAATTTAAAATAATTTTTTAAACTATTTTCCAATCTACAGGAATTTTACCAACTTTTTTTAAAAATTTATTAGCCTTTGAAAAATGCTTACAACCTAAAAATCCTGTTCTAGCTAAAGGGCTTGGGTGAGCTGCTTTTAAAATCAAATGCTTAGTATTATCAATCAAGATCTCCTTGCTTTTTGCGTAATTTCCCCAAAGCATAAAAACAAGCCCTGATTTTTCATTGCTTAATTTATGTATTATAGCATCACTAAATTCTTGCCAACCCCACGAACTATGACTAGCTGCTTTATTTGCTTCAACGCTAAGAATAGAATTTAAGAGCAAAACTCCTTGTTTTGCCCAAGAGCTTAAATCTCCGCTTTTTGCTGGAGCGATGTTTAAATCATTTTGCAATTCTTTAAAAATATTATTAAGACTTGGTGGGATTTTTACATTTTTTGGAACCGAAAAACTAAGCCCCATTGCTTGGTTTGGTTGATGATAGGGATCTTGTCCTAGGATAATAATTTTAATTTCTTTTAAGGGACATAAATTAAAAGCATTAAAGATTAAATTTGCAGGCGGATAAATAATTATATTTTGATCAATCGCATTTAGGTATTGTTTTTTGATTTCTAGAAAATATTTTTTTTGAAATTCGTCTCTTAAAAATTCTTTCCAGTCATCATTTATTTTAATCTTATCTATGTTTATTGTAATTTCTTCCATGTTATCCCTAATTATTTAAATTATTAAAAATTTTATTCTAGCAAAAAAAGCTTGCAAAAATATATTAATTTTTTTTGAAGTAAATAAAATTTTTTATATTAATAAAAATTAAATATAAAGACATAATAGGATATAAAAATACTTAATTTATTATATTTTGAAAGTATTTTAATTATTAACCAATTATTAACTAAAAATGCAATATCATTATTTTATGATTTAAATCAAAAATTTTTGATTTTAAATTAAAATACTTTTATGAAAGGTTCAAAATGGGAACAAGAAAAGAACATGATTTTATTGGGGAATTGGAAATCTCTGATGAGGTTTATTATGGAGTGCAAACTTTTAGAGCTGTTGAAAATTTTGATATTTCTCATGATAGATTAAAAGATTTTCCTCGCTTTGTTAGAGCTTTGGCTAGAGTAAAAAAAGCTGCAGCTATGGCAAATCATGAATTAGGTCTTTTGGATAAAAATATCCAAGATGCGATTATTAAAGCGTGTGATAAAATTTTAGAAGGCGGGTATTATGATCAATTTGTAGTAGATATGATCCAAGGAGGTGCTGGAACAAGTACAAATATGAATGCTAATGAAGTTATAGCAAACATAGGACTTGAACTTATGGGTCATAAAAAAGGTGAATACCAATATCTTCATCCAAATGATCATGTTAATTTAAGCCAAAGTACTAACGATGCTTATCCTACAGCTTTACACCTTGCTTTGCATGATTATTTAAGTGATTTGGCAAAAGCTATGGAACATCTAAAAAAAGCTTATGAGAGAAAAGCTGAAGAATTTAAAGATGTTCTTAAAATGGGTAGAACCCAACTGCAAGATGCTGTACCTATGACTTTAGGTCGTGAATTTAAAACTTTTGCCGTAATGATAGGTGAAGATATACAAAGAGTATTAGAAGCTAGAAAATTGATTTTAGAGATCAATTTGGGCGGAACTGCTATTGGAACGGGAATTAATTCTCACCCTGATTATCCGAAGGTTGTAGAAAGAAAAATAAGAGAAGTGACAGGTTTTGAATATACTGTGGCTGAGGATTTGATCGAGGCGACTCAAGATACGGGAGCTTATGTACAAATTTCAGGTGTTTTAAAACGTGTTGCAACAAAACTTTCTAAAGTATGTAATGACTTAAGACTTTTAAGTAGTGGTCCAAAATGTGGTCTTAATGAGATTAATCTTCCAAAAATGCAACCAGGTAGTTCTATCATGCCAGGTAAGGTAAATCCTGTTATTCCTGAAGTAGTTAATCAAGTTTGTTATTTTGTTATTGGAGCAGATGTAACTGTAACTTTTGCTTGTGAGGGTGGACAATTACAACTTAATGTTTTTGAACCAGTTGCAGCATATAGCTTATTTAATTCTATTGTAATGCTAGAAAAAGCAATGTATACTTTAGCTGATAAATGTATAGATGGTATTACTGCAAATGAAAAAATTTGTTCAGACTTTGTCTATAATTCAGTAGGTATAGTAACAGCTTTAAATCCTTATATTGGTTATGAAAATTCAGCTTCTATAGCTAAAGAGGCAATGAACACTGGAAAAAGAGTGGCTGATATTGCGCTTGAAAGAGGGCTTTTAAGTAAAGAACAAATTGATGAAATTTTAACACCATCAAATATGCTAAATCCTCACATGGAAGCTAAAAAATAGCATTTTAGGATTTAATATGGATATAATGATAATTTTGCAAGTAATCGTCCTTCTTGGGGCAATTTTTATCGGTATTCGCCTAGGCGGTATTGCTATAGGTTATGCTGGAGGATTGGGTGTAGTTATACTAGGACTTGTTTTAGGTATGAAACCTGGTAATATTCCTTGGGATGTTATTTTAATTATTGCTGCAGCTATTGCAGCAATTTCTGCTATGCAACAAGCAGGTGGACTTGATTATATGGTAAGGGTGACAGAAAAAATTTTAAGATCAAGCCCTAAATTTATAAATTATTTAGCTCCAGCTTGTGGATGGTTGCTTACAATCTTAGCAGGAACAGGAAATGCAGTATTTTCTTTAATGCCTGTTGTAGTTGATGTTGCAAAATCTCAAAACATAAAACCTAGTGTTCCACTTTCATTAATGGTTGTTTCTTCGCAAATTGGAATCACTGCTTCTCCTGTAAGTGCAGCTGTGGTTTATATGAGCGGCGTTTTAGAGCCACTTGGATGGAATTATCCAACTTTAATTGGAATTTGGATCGGTACAACTTTTATAGCTTGTATGCTTACAGCTTTTATAGTGAGTTTAATCACTCCTATGGATTTAAGCAGAGATAGCGTTTATCAAGAACGCTTAAAAGCAGGACTTGTTAAAGATGCAGGAGCTATTTTACATGGTGAAGATAAACCAGGTGCTAAACTTTCAGTAGGAATTTTCTTGATCACTGTTTTGGCAGTTGTACTTTATGCAACTGCAATTTCAAGTAATATTAAATGGATTGATCCTGTTGTGGTTCCAAGAGATGCAGCTATTATGAGCTTTTTACTTACTGCAGCAACTTTGATCACTTGGCTTTGTAAAGTTGAACCAGGTAAAATTCTTGATACCAGTGTATTTAAAAGTGGTATGACTGCTTGTGTTTGTGTTTTTGGTGTAGCATGGCTTGGAAATACTTTTGTTGCAGGACACGAAGCTTCTATTAAAGAAGTAGCAGGTGACTGGGTTAAACAAACCCCTGCTATGTTAGCAGTTGCATTTTTCTTTGCAAGTATGCTTTTATATTCTCAAGCAGCAACCGCAAAGGCCATTGTACCTGTAATTATCACCGCTTTAGGAATTTCAGCAACAAATCCGCATGATTCTTATATGCTTGTAGCTTGTTTTGCAGCAGTTTCAGCACTTTTTGTGCTTCCAACTTATCCAACCTTACTTGGCGCTGTGCAAATGGATGATACAGGAACGACTAGAATTGGTAAATTTATATTTAATCACTCTTTCTTTATACCAGGAGTTTTAGCTATTGCAATTGCTGTAGCATTAGGCTTTGTATTAGCTCCTATGCTTATTTAAATCAAACCCTAGGTTTTTCTCCTAGGGTGAAAATTTTTTCATTAGTTTTTAAGTATATACTACGCTATAATATTCATTTTTAATTTTCTTTAAGAAAGGAATTTAATGAAGATAAAAGTTGGGTTGATTTTTTCAGGTATTGTTTGCCTTTTTTTAACAGCTTGTGTTAATCAGGTTAAACAAAATACAACATTTGAAAATGCTTTAACACAAAAATATTGTGGTGATGATTTTTTCAATCAAAATTTAGAAAAAATTAAAAAAAATGATGATGTCGTTTATACAGGATTAAATGCAGGTTTGATTGCTAGAAATTGTGGTGATTTTAACAAAAGTAATGTATTTTTTGATGCTGTGGAAGAATCTTATAAATATGATGTGGATTTAGAAAATGTAGGCTCTAAAGCAGCTAAATTTGTTGGTACAACCTTGCTTAATGATACTATAGTTGATTATGATGGTTCTTTATATGAAAGAATTATGGTTAATATATATAAAGCTCTAAACTATATGGAAGAAGATGATTATGAAAATGCAAGAGTTGAGTTTAATCGTGCTTTAATGCGTCAAGATAAGGCAAAAGAATATTTTGCTAAAGAAATTGAGAAAAATCGTGCTGATTTAGATAAGGCAAAAGAAGATAAAAATTATGATAAAAATATGAATGAAAACTCAAAAGTTATAGAAGCACAATACGATAACTTATTTAAAGAGTTTGATACAACAAAAAATTTCATAAATCCTTATGCGACTTATCTTGCTTCAATATTTTTCTTTATGGATAAAGATTATAGAAAAGCTGCAGATTTATTTAGAGAAGTAGCTATTATTTATCCAAAAAATAAAACTATCAAAAAAGAGGCTAAAATTTTTAAAGAATATGCCACAAAAATAAAAGTCAAAAAAGCTAAAAAATATGTTTTTGTAGTTTATGAAAATGGATTTGGTGTAGTTAAGGATGAATTTGCTTTAACCTTACCTTTTATAGTGGATAAAAAAATTATTAGCACAAATATTGCTTTACAAACCTTGAAAAAAAGGGAAGCTTCTTTTGCAAATTTAAATATAAATGGTCAAAATACAAATGATTTTGTAGATTTAGACAATATTGTCGCTACTGAATTTAAAATAAATATGCCTGCAATGATTGCTAAAGCCTTAGCTCAAACTATAATTAAAACCACTTTAAATGTAGCTGTTGCAAATAATGACTCTACAGGTGGATGGCTAAGTCTTGCAACAGCAGTAGCAACTGCTGCAACCAACAAAGCTGATGTGCGTTCTTGGAGAGGTTTACCAAAAAGTATTGCCATAGCAACAATAGAAAACGACGGAAATTTAGAAATCAAAGATCCACAAGGCAATATTTTGTTTCAAAAATCATTGGATAAAAATAAAAATGCTCTTGTTGTAGTGCGTTCTTTTGCTCCGTATTTACCTGCAAGTGTTGCTATCATGGAAAAATAAGGCTAAAAGATGAAAAAAATTATTTTATTTATTTTAATGTTTTTACTTAGTGCTTGTGCACCAAGTTATCAAATAAATTCAAATCAAAATACTGTAATTTTAGGTTCAAATTTACCAAAAAGTTTAGTAAAACAATTTCAAAAGCGTATAAATAGCAATGGTTATTTAGAATTTGAAGTGATTTTACGCAGTACTTTTGCTAAAGATGTAATTTATAAAGTAGATTGGTTAGATAAAGATGGTTTTGTGCTAAGAGATGTTTTAAATGAGGATTATCAAGCCCTTAGAATTCCAGCAGGACAAGAGGTAATTCTTCGTAAACTTGCATCTGATACAAGAGCGAAGGATTTTAGATTAGAAATTAAAGCAAAAAATTAATCTCATTTTAGGAAGGATAAATCATGAAAAAAACAAAAATTTTAGGAACAGCTCTTATTGGAGCTTTGCTTTTTAGTGGTTGTGCGCAAACAGCTTATACAGATGGAAAGGCAAGTCAGGTAAAAAAAGGCGATGCTTTAACCTTGGGTCTTGATAGACAAGATTTTGAAAGTGCAGCTGAAACTATGATAAATAGTATGTTAAGCGATCCTGCTTTTGCAAATATTAAACCAGGTACAAGAAAGGTTATTGCTATTGGTAGGGTTGTGAATGATACCCCGCAAAGAATCGATACTGAAAAACTCACCGCAAAAATCACTTCTGCATTAAGAAAATCAGGTAAATTTGTTCTAACTTCGGCAGTTGCTGCAGGCGGAGCGCTTGATAGCATGAGTGAAGATGTAAGAGAATTAAGAGATAATGATGAGTTTAATCAAAAAACCATAGCAAAAAAAGGGACATTGGTATCGCCTGATTTTTCTCTTGCGGGTAAAATTAGACAAGATAATGTAAAACTTAGCAATGGTAAAACTCAAGTAGAATACTTTTTCTTACTAAGACTTACTGATTTAACATCAGGTTTAGTTTATTGGGAAGATGAGCAAACTATTGATAAAACTGGTTCTAGTAAATCAGTTACTTGGTAAAATAAAAATTAATTTATGAATAAAATTTTTAGCTCAAGTGTTTAGCTTGAGCTTTTTTTTATGATTTTTAAAAGGATATGAAATGAAAAAAATATTATTTATTGGCTCTTTAGTTATGGCAAGTTTACTTTATGCACAAGGTTCCCAGCCTGTAGAAATTACACAACAAGATATAAATACTCAAAATGAAATGTCTGATGCAAGTACTAAGGATATTACCCCAAAATCAATTGAAGATTTTTTTGAAGAATTTGCCGATAATTTCGGTATAGAATATGGTATAACCAAAGATGGAAAAACTTTTTATACGGGAAAAAGTACTGTTGCTGTAAATGATACTGATCCACAATTTGCACAAGCTTTACAAAATGCTTACCAAAAAGCAATGTTAAATTTACAAAGCGAATTTATAAGAGATGTTTTTGGAAGAATTGCTACAAGCAGGATTCAAAATTATGAAGCAGATAATTCTACTAATGCTAAAGAATTTGATGAATTGCCAAAAGGTGATAAGGTTGATCAAATT
This sequence comes from Campylobacter sp. BCW_6464, assembly GCF_001762775.1. Classification (NCBI taxonomy): domain Bacteria; kingdom Pseudomonadati; phylum Campylobacterota; class Epsilonproteobacteria; order Campylobacterales; family Campylobacteraceae; genus Campylobacter; species Campylobacter sp. BCW_6464. The sequence continues at coordinate 30,402 of NZ_MJXM01000030.1, forward strand.
TTAAATAAACTTACACAATTAGCTGGTGCTCAGCTTGATAAGGCATTAAAAGATTTAGGTATAGATACAAATTCTTTAAGCGAAGACAGAAAAAAGACTTTATTAAAGCAAGAATTTCTTAATAAAACTATGACAAATGCCATAGGTTCTATGAGTGGACTTGTTCCTGTGCAAACTATAGTTACACAAAGAAGAGGTGAGTATGATGTAGGTGTTATTGCTGTTATTTCCAATAAAACTCGCCAATTAGCAAAAGATATGGCACTAGCAAGACAGAGTGCTATTAAGGGTAAAGGCAAGGCAATAAGTGAGTATCTGCCAAAAGATACAAAAGGCTTTTTAAATGAATATGGAATTCGCTTAGTTTATGATGAAAATGGTGCACCTATTATTTTAAGTTATGGAAACTGGGGTTATGTAGCAGATTCTAGCAATGCTAAAAAAACAAATATTTTAGAAGATAGAGCCAAAGAAACAGCACTTACTATGGCTGATGCTGCTATTATAGAGTTTATTAATACAAATTTAAGTCTTAAAGATGAAAGAACAACTGGTGATACTTACGAGGAAATTATCAAACAAAGTATTAATGTTAATGATAGTTCCACTCAAGAACAAACTCAAAACATAACAAATATTATTGACAAAGTAAATAGTAAAATAAAAGCAAGCGCAAGCGGTAAAATTCGTGGTATTCGTACTCTTAAAAAATGGAGCTATACAAGTGAAAATGGTATTGAACATGTAGGAGCTGTGAGATTTTATTCTTATGAAAATTTAGCCAACACAAATGAGGCTTTAAATTCAAAGTCAAATGCAACAAAAAATGAAGCTAAAAAATCTTCTAGCATACAAAGAAGTTCTAATGTTGTAAATAGCATGGATGATTTTTAAAGGTAAAAGATGAAAATAACTAAAATTCTTTTTTTAGGCTTATTTTTAAGCCTAAGTCTTAATGCTAAAGTTATAACCACAACTTCAACAAAATCAAGCACAGGCGAAGGCACAGGTTTGACTAGGGAAGATGCGATAAACAATGCCATTATAGAAGCTATAGGAAAAATGAGCGGAGTAAGCATCAATTCTCTTAAGAAATCTAACACTAGCGTTTCAACTGATAATTCAGGTTCAAACATACAAGATAATTACAGCGAGCAAATTTCAAAAGCCACCAAAGGTAGAGCCGATACTTATGAAATCAATAGTGTTGAACAAGATGCAAATGGTAAATATACAGCCAATGTAACGATTTTTAAAACCACAACAACAAAAAAGTATCAAGTTCCAGGTTTAAGTGCAGATAATAGAAGAAGTATTACTGTTTTTGATTCTACTCCAGATGCTGCAAAAAGAGGCATAGGCTCAGCTTTGCAACAAAAAATCATTTCTGATTTATTGCAAAGTCGTAAATTTAATGTTTTAGACCGTGATTCTAGTGGCTATTATGAAATGGAAAAAGCTTTAATCAAAAGTGGCGACGCAGCTAGTGATGAAGTTTATAAACTTAAAAATGTGTTAGCAACAGATTATATTTTATTGTTTTCTATTTCAGGACTTGAAGGTAAGCAAAAAACAAGCAATTTAACAGGAAAAAGCAAAACTGAAATTGAAGTTATCGTAGATTATCGTGTGTTTTTATTTGCTACAAGACAAATTAAATTTTCTAATACTTTAAGTATGAAAGTTAACATTAAAGACGATAGCCTTAGCGCCAATGAAGCTGCACTCAAACAAATTGCAAATCGTATTGCAGGAGATATTTTAAATGCAATTTATCCTTTGAAAGTTGCAAGCGTTGAAAACAATGAAGTAGTATTTTCTCAAAGCTTAAATCAAGGTGATATTTATGAATGTTTTGCTCTTGGGAAGGTTATAAAAGATGCTTATACAAAAGAAAATACAGGAAGAGTAGAAAGCAAAACAGGAAGTATTGAAATCACTCGCACAAGCCCTAAACTTTCTTATGCAAAAATCACAGAAGGTAGTGTAAAAGTAGGCGATATTTGTAGACCTTTAATTGGTAGCAATAGTGGAAATGGTTATACTATAGGTCGTGATGCAAATTATGAAACCCAAGAAGGTGGCGGAGTAAATCTAGGCTTTTAAATTTTTAGAGTTTGATTTTTCTCAAACTCTAAATCCTTTCTTAAATTCATCAAAAATTAAAGAAAAATTTTGTAAAATCAAAATTTTATTAAACCACTAAAGCTTTTAAATCCGTTATTGCGGTGCTTTATGGTACTACCAATTTATAAGGAAAAGCAATGTATGCTATTATCAAACACAGCGGAAAGCAATACAAAGTAAGTGTTGGCGATGAGCTAAAACTAGATCACTTTGAAGCTGAAAGCAAAGCAAGTATTGAAGTAAGCGAAGTTCTTGCTATCAATGATAAAGAATTAAAGGTAGGTGCGCCTTTCGTAGCAGGTGCAAAAGTTGTTTTGGAAGTGATCAATCACGGAAAAGATAAAAAAGTTGTGATTTACAAAAAAAGACGCAGAAAAGATTCTAAACTCAAACGCGGTTTTAGAAGACAATTTACTCGCGTTGTAGTAAAAGATATCAAAGCTTAAGGAGTAAAGAATGGCACACAAGAAAGGTCAAGGTTCAACTCAAAATAACCGCGATTCTATAGGTCGTCGTTTAGGTGTTAAAAAATTTGGTGGCGAGTTTGTTAGAGCTGGAAATATCATCATCCGCCAAAGAGGAACTGCAACTCATGCAGGTAACAATGTAGGTATGGGAAAAGATCATACTATCTTTGCTTTGATTGATGGTTTTGTAAAATTCGAAAGAAAAGACAAAGACAGAAAAAAAGTTTCTGTATATCCTGCATAAGTTTTTAGGACGCTTTTTAGCGTCTCGAAAACTTTAAATTTATAAATTTAACTTCTTTTATTTACTCAAATTTAGCTTTATAAATTTAAAGTCAAAGGCAATTTAAATGTTTATTGATAGTGTTAAAATTACTTTAGCTTCAGGCGATGGTGGTAAAGGTGCTGTAAGTTTTCGCCGTGAAAAACATGTTCCACTTGGTGGCCCTGATGGAGGAGATGGTGGAAATGGTGGCGATATTATTTTCGTATGTGATAATAATACCCACACTCTTGTAAATTTCAAAGGCAAAAGAGAATTACGCGCACAAAATGGTGCTGGTGGAATGGGACGCAATAAAAATGGCAAAAAGGGTGAAAATTTAGAACTTATAGTGCCCGAAGGAACGCAAGTTATCGATGCACAAACTAATGAAATTTTACTCGATCTTACCAAAGAAGGACAAAAAGAGCTTTTTTTAAAAGGTGGAAAAGGTGGACTTGGCAACACTCATTTTAAACACGCCACTAATCAACGCCCCGATTACGCACAACCTGGTATAAAAGGAGAAAGTCGCTTAGTTAGACTTGAACTTAAACTTATTGCCGATGTAGGGCTTGTGGGCTTTCCAAATGTGGGAAAATCTACTCTTATAAGCGTTGTTTCAAATGCAAAACCTGAAATTGCAAATTATGAATTTACCACCCTTACTCCAAAACTTGGACTCGTAGATGTAGATGAGTATAATTCCTTTGTTATGGCTGATATTCCAGGGATTATCGAAGGAGCAAGTGGGGGTAAAGGCTTAGGACTTGCCTTTTTAAAGCACATAGAAAGAACGAGCTTTTTACTTTTCGTGCTTGATCCTATGAGAGAAATGCCTTTAAAAGAACAATTTATAGTACTAAGAAAAGAACTTGAAAAATTTTCCAATGAACTTTTTGGGCGTAAATTTGGCATCATGATTTCAAAAAGTGATAGTGTTAATTTAGGAGAAGAATTTGCCGAGCAAATTGCTTTAAACATTAATGAGTTAGAAAATTATCTCAAAGAAATAAATAATCCGCAAAGCTTTTTAATCAAAGTCTCAAGCCTTGAAAAAACAGGACTTAAAGAACTTAAATTCATGCTTTTAGAAGAAATTAAAACTTTAAGAAATAACAAATAAAAATTTTAACAATCTAGGAAGTGTTTTATATTAAAAATTTCAAACACTCCCTATTTTTTCAAAAAATAACTAGTTTATATGAAATTTTGGCTAAAATTATAAAAATTTTTCAAGGAATAAGCATGAAAAGAATAGTTGTTAAAGTGGGTTCTCATGTGATTAGCGAAGAAAACACTTTAAGTTTTGAGCGTCTTAAAAATTTAGTCGCATTTTTAGCTAAACTCATGGAAAAATATGAAGTGATTTTAGTAACTTCAGCGGCTATTTCAGCAGGACACACCAAACTAGATATCGATAGAAAAAACCTCATTAATAAACAAGTTTTAGCCGCTATTGGACAACCTTTTTTAATCAGTGTTTATAACGAGCTTTTAGCCAAATTTAATAAACTAGGTGGACAAATTTTACTTACAGGTAAGGATTTTGACTCTAGAAAAGCTACCAAACACGCAAAAAATGCTATCGATATGATGATAAATTTAGGAATTTTGCCTATTATCAATGAAAATGACGCTACAGCTATAGAAGAAATTGTCTTTGGTGATAATGATAGCTTAAGTGCTTATGCTACGCATTTTTTTGATGCGGATTTGCTTGTGATTTTAAGCGATATTGATGGATTTTATGATAAAAATCCTAGTGAATTTAGTGATGCAAAGCGTTTAGAAAAAATCACTCATATTAAAGAAGAATGGCTACAAGCAACCATAAAAACAGGCAGTGAACATGGAACAGGCGGTATAGTAACCAAACTTAAAGCAGCTAAATTTTTACTTGAACACAATAAAAAAATGTTTTTAGCAAGTGGATTTGATTTAAGTGCGGCAAAGACATTTTTATTAGAAGATAAACAAATAGGTGGAACTTTGTTTGAGTGATTAATTTATTAAATTCTCTTTTAAAATCAAATAAGTTATAATTAAAACTTTTAATTTCACACAAAGCGAAAAAATGAAAAAAATTATTTTTATGGGTACTCCATCTTACGCAACTTGTATTTTAAAAGCACTAGTAGAAAATGAAAATTTTAAACTCGTAGCACTTTTTACCCAGCCTGATAAAGCTGTAGGTAGAAAGCAAATTTTAACTCCAAGTGATACTAAGGCTTTTTTAAGTCAAAATTATCCTAGTATTCCTATTTTTACTCCAAGTTCTTTAAAAGATGAAAATATTATAAGAGAGATTAAGGATTTAAATCCTGATTTTATCGTGGTTGCTGCCTATGGAAAAATTTTACCTAAAGCCATTTTGGATTTAGCACCTTGTGTGAATTTGCACGCTTCTTTACTTCCAAAATACCGTGGTGCCAGTCCGATCCAAAGTGCAATTTTAAACAAAGATGAAAAAAGTGGAGTTTGCACCATGCTGATGGAAGAAGGGCTTGACACAGGTGCTATACTTGAAAGCTTAGAATGTGATATAAAAGATAAAAATTCAAGTGAAGTTTTTGAACTTTTAGCAAATTTGGCCGCTAAGCTCATCCTCTCTACTCTTTTAAATTTCGATAAAATCACCCCTAAAAAACAAGAGGAAAGTCTAGCAACACTTTGTAGAAAAATCAAAAAAGAAGATGGACTTATAAATTTGCAAAATGCAAGAGAACTTTATCAAAAATATCTAGCTTTTACTCCTTGGCCTGGAGTTTTTTTGGAAAATGGACTTAAATTCTTAGAAGTTGAACTTGTGGATGAATTAAAACAAAATGCTAGGATGGGTGAAATTTTAGAATTAGAAAAAGAAAGTTTTTTGCTTGCTTGCAAACAAGGAGTTTTGCGTATTAAAAAACTTCAAGAAAGTGGAAAAAAAGTTCTTGATGGTAGGACTTATTTAAATGGAAAAAGGCTTAAAAGTGAAGATAGTTTGTGTTGAAAGTATAGACTCAACTCATCTTTTTTTATGCGAGCAAATACGCAATGGAAAGATTGATGGAAATTTTGCTATTTATGCTTTAGAACAAACAAATGGAGTTGGAAGCAGGGAAAATTCTTGGCAAAGCTCTAAAGGAAATTTACATCTTTCTTTTTGTATTAAAGAAGAAGATTTACCAAAAGATTTACCTTTGGCCTCTGTGAGCATTTATTTTGCTTATTTACTTAAAGAAGTTTTACAAGAAAAAGGTTCTAAAATTTGGCTTAAATGGCCTAACGATCTATATTTAGATGATAAAAAAGCTGGAGGGGTTATAAGTGCTAAAATTTCAAATTTTATCATAGGCGGTATGGGTTTAAATCTGAAATTTTCACCTCAAAATACAGCTTTATGCGATATAGAAATTTCGCTTAAAGATTTAGTGAGTGAGTTTTTGCAAAAAGTAGAAAAAAAATTTTTATGGAAGAATATTTTTAGCAAGTATATGTTAGAATTCGAAAAATCAAGAAAATTTAGCGTCCATCATGAAGGTAAAGTTTTTTCACTTGAAAATTCTTTTTTGTATGAAGATGGTTCAATTTTACTAGGTGATAAAAGGGTGTATAGTTTAAGATGAGCGAAATTATTACAATAGCAAACCAAAAAGGTGGAGTAGGAAAGACTACAACAGCAGTAAATTTAGCCGCTTCTTTAGCTGTGGCTGAGAAAAAAGTACTTTTGATTGATGTTGATCCGCAAGCTAATGCGACTACAGGACTTGGTTTTAATCGTAATAATTATGAGTATAATATTTACCATGTTTTTATAGGAAGAAAAAAGCTTTCAGATATTATTTTAAAAACAGAATTGCCACAACTTCATTTAGCTCCTTCAAATATAGGTCTTGTAGGTATAGAACAAGAGCTTGCTAAAGGTGAAAATAATGAGAAAAAAATGCTGCTTAAAAATCAAATTCAAGAAGTGATTGATGAGTATGATTTTATTATTATTGATTCTCCACCTGCTCTTGGAAGTATTACTATAAATGCTTTTGCAGCAAGCGATAGTGTAATTATCCCTATACAGTGTGAATTTTATGCGCTTGAGGGTGTAGCTATGGTTTTAAATACAATTAAAATTATCAAAAAAACTATTAATTCTAAACTCAGGGTTCGTGGATTTTTACCGACAATGTATAGCTCTCAAAATAATCTTTCTAAAGATGTTGTAGATGATTTGAAACAAAATTTTAAAAAACAACTTTTTACTATTAATGGAAACGAAGATGACTTTATTGTGATCCCTCGCAATGTAAAACTTGCAGAAAGTCCAAGTTTTGGAAAGCCTATAATTCTTTATGATATTAAATCACCAGGTTCTGTTGCTTATCAAAATTTGGCGTATTCTATATTAGGATAATTATAATGGGGTTAAATAAAGATAGGGGTTTAAGCAGTTTAATTAGTGATATGGATACTGTTTATAGTAAAGAATTGGGTTTTGATAAAAATCAAAGCACTATGATAGAAATTGATCAAATTTCACCCAATCCATTTCAGCCAAGAAAGAATTTTGATCAAGAAGCTTTAGATGAGCTTGCTAATTCTATCAAAGAATTTGGACTTATTCAGCCTATTATTGTATTTAAAAAAAATAGTAAATTTATTTTAATTGCTGGAGAACGTCGCTTAAGAGCGGTGAAAGCATTAGGAAAAAAAGAAATTCTAGCTTTTATTGCTGATATTGATGAGAATAAGCTTAGAGAATTGGCTCTTATTGAAAATATACAAAGAGAGAATTTAAACCCTATTGAGCTTGCTAATTCTTATAAGGATTTGATGCAAGTTCATAAAATTACTCAAGAGAATTTAGCAGAACTTATTCATAAGTCTCGTACTCAAATAACAAATACTTTAAGACTTCTGAATTTAGACATTAGAACTCAAGAGTTGATTGCTTCTGGAAAAATTTCTCAGGGTCATGCTAAAGTTTTGGTTGGTTTAGATCAAAAAGATGAAAAAATGTTGGTTGATAGTATAATAGGTCAAAAACTTAATGTTAGAGATACCGAAAAAATAGTTAAAAAAATAAAAAATAATGAAAGCTTACCTAATCAAGAATTTGAAGATGAAATAAAGAAATTAAAACACATACTAAATCGCTTTGGATTTGACTGCAAAAATAAAAATAATGATTTTGTAATTCATTTAGAAAATATTGATAAAATTAAAAAATTAATCAAAATGCTTGAAAAGTTTTAACCAAAATCTTAGCTTTTTTATGGTAGAATAGTCCTTCAAAAATTCTAACCAAGGAGAATTATGTTTGAAGATATGCATCCTTCCATAATGCTTGCTACTATGGCTATTTTTTTAGCTATGATAGTTATTTTAAATAGTATGCTGTATAAGCCGCTTTTAAAATTTATGGATGAAAGAAATGATTCTATAAAAAATGATGAGAATAAAGTAAAAGAAAATTCTCAAGAAGTTTTATGTGTGAATGATGAATTAGAAGTTATTCATATTAACACTAGAGAAGAAATTCAAAAAATCAAACAAAGTGCTATAGCTGCTGCTAAAGAAGAGGCAGAGCAAATTCTTAGAAGCAAGAAAGAAGAATTAGAAAGAAAAATGGCCAGCTTTTATGCAGATTTAGCTATTCAAAAAAAAGAGTTACAAGAACATTTAAACATACATTTACCTGAGCTTAAGCAAGCTTTGCAAAATAACATAAAGAAAATTTAAGAGGAGAGAAATGAGTAAGTTATTATTTATTATATTTTTGCTACCTTTGTATGCTTTTGGTGCATCAAATGGTAGTGGAGAATATGATATTATTCCAAGGACTATTAATTTTCTAATTTTTGTGGCTATATTGTATTATTTTGTTGCAACTCCATTTAAAAATTTTTACAAAAACCGTATTGTAAAAATTTCTTCTAAGCTTGATGAAATTCAAAAAAAACTTTTAGAAAGTAAAGCTAAGAAATTAGATACGATGAAAAAACTTGAAGAAGCGAAAGCAAATGCTGCTGCTGCTTTAGTTACAGCAAAAAAAGAAGCTGAAATCTTAGTTCAAAATATTAAGAAAGAAACTCAAGATGAGTTGGATTTACTTCAAAAACATTTCGAGGAACAGAAAGATTATGAATTTAGAAAAATGGAAAAAGAATTAGTATCAAATACTTTAAACGAAATTTTTTCTGATCCAAATATGACATTAAAACAGAGTGAAATAATAGAACTTATGATGAAGAAGGTATCTTAAATATGGAGAATATAATTGCAAGAAGATATGCAAAAGCGATAGCTTCAAGAGCTGATATAAATGATTTTTATCAGAATTTGTGTATTTTAAATTCTGCTTTTGTTTTGCCAAAATTTAAAAATATTATAGAATCTAATGAGATTAAAAAAGAAAGAAAAATGGAATTTCTTGATTCTTTTTTTGATATTAAAAATTCTAGTTTTCAAAATTTTTTAAGACTTTTGATTGAAAATTCAAGATTAGAATGCATTCCTCAAATAGTTAAAGAACTTGAAAGACAAAAAGCTTTTAAAGAAAATATTTTTGTTGGTATTGTATATTCTAAAGAAAAATTAAATCAAGAAAATCTTAAAGATCTTGAAGTAAAACTTAACAAAAAATTTAATGCAAATATTAAATTAAATAATAAAATCAGTCAAGATGATAGCATTAAAATAGAATTGGAAGAATTAGGTTATGAACTTTCTTTTTCTATGAAAGCTCTTCAAAATAAGCTAAATGAATATATATTGAAAATTATCTAAGGAGAAAAAGTAAATGAAATTTAAAGCTGATGAGATCAGTTCAATAATCAAAGAAAGAATTGAAAATTTTGATTTAAATCTTGAAATTGAAGAAACAGGAAAGATTATTTCTATAGCTGATGGTGTTGCTAAGGTATATGGACTTAAGAATATTATGGCTGGAGAAATGGTAGAGTTTGAAAATGGTGATAAAGGAATGGCCTTAAACCTTGAAGAGTCGAGTGTAGGTATTGTTATACTTGGAAAAGGAGAAGGTTTAAAAGAAGGTGCTTCTGTAAAAAGACTTAAGAAATTACTTAAAGTTCCAGTAGGTGAGGCTTTGATTGGCCGTGTTGTAAATGCTTTAGGTGAGCCAATTGATGCTAAAGGTGTGATCAATGCTAATGAATATCGTTTTGTTGAAGAAAAAGCAAAAGGTATTATGGCGAGAAAAAGTGTTCATGAGCCTTTACATACAGGAATTAAAGCTATTGATGCGCTTGTGCCAATTGGTCGTGGTCAAAGAGAGCTTATCATAGGTGATAGACAAACAGGTAAAACTACTGTTGCTGTTGATACTATTATATCTCAAAGAGGTCAAGGAGTTATCTGTATATATGTTGCAATTGGTCAAAAGCAAAGTACAGTGGCACAAGTGGTTAAAAGACTAGAAGAACATGGTGCTATGGAATATACCATTGTTGTAAATGCCGGCGCTTCAGATCCTGCGGCTTTACAGTACTTAGCTCCATATACTGGCGTAACCATGGGTGAATTTTTTAGAGACAACGCAAAACATGCTTTAATTGTTTATGATGATTTGAGCAAGCATGCTGTAGCTTATCGCGAAATGTCTTTGATTTTACGTCGTCCTCCAGGTCGTGAAGCTTATCCAGGCGATGTTTTTTACCTTCATTCAAGATTGCTTGAAAGAGCAAGCAAGCTAAATGATGAATTAGGTGCTGGTTCTTTGACGGCATTGCCGATAATTGAAACACAAGCAGGAGATGTTTCTGCTTATATTCCAACTAATGTTATTTCAATTACAGATGGACAAATTTTCTTAGAAACTGATTTATTTAACTCAGGAATTCGTCCTGCAATTAATGTTGGTTTATCAGTATCTCGTGTAGGTGGGGCTGCTCAAATTAAAGCTACAAAACAAGTTTCAGGCACATTAAGACTTGACCTTGCTCAATATAGAGAGCTTCAAGCTTTTGCACAATTTGCTAGTGATTTAGATGAGGCAAGTAGAAAACAACTTGAACGTGGACAAAGAATGGTTGAACTCTTAAAACAACCACCTTATTCTCCGCTTAGCGTTGAAAAACAAGTAGTTTTAATTTTTGCAGGAACCAAAGGTTTCTTAGATGATATTGCTGTTTCTAGAATTAAAGAATTTGAAGATGGAATTTATCCTTTTATTGAGGCAAAACATCCGGATATTTTTGAGCAAATTCGCTCTAAAAAAGCTTTAGATTCTGACTTGGAAGAAAAACTAGCTAAAGCTATTAATGAGTTTAAAGCAAATCATTTATAAGGTCTTTTATGTCTAATTTAAAAGAAATTAAAAGAAAAATTAAAAGTGTTCATAACACTCAAAAGACTACAAATGCTATGAAGCTAGTCTCTACTGCTAAGTTAAAAAAAGCAGAAGAAGCAGCTAAAAGATCAAAAATTTATGCACAAAAAATCGATGAAATTTTGAGTGAAATTTCATTTCAGATTAATAAAATTGTTCACAATGAAGATGATGTGCGTTTATCTTTGTTCCATAAAAAAGAACAAATTAAAACCGTAGATTTAATATTTATCACTGCGGATAAAGGTTTATGCGGTGGTTTTAATATTAAGACTTTAAAAACAGTAAGTGAAATGCTAAAAGAATATGAAGCAAAAAATATTAATATTCGTCTTAGAGCTATAGGTAAAACTGGGATTGAATATTTTAATTTTCAAAAAATAGAATTGTTAGAGAAATATTTCCATCTTAGTTCTAGTCCTGATTATGAGAAAGCATGTGAAGTAATTCATGCTGCTGTAGATGATTTTTTAAATGGAAATACAGATGAAGTGATTTTAGTTCATAATGGTTATAAAAATATGATTACCCAAGAACTTAAAATCAATCATCTTATTCCAGTTGAACCAAAGAGTATTGAACAGACTCATAATTCTCTTTTAGAGCTTGAACCGGAAGGAACTGAGCTTTTAGAAGATTTAATGAAAACATATTTTGAGTATAATATGTATTATGCGTTAATCGATTCTTTGGCGGCAGAGCATAGCGCAAGAATGCAAGCTATGGATAATGCAACTAATAACGCAAAGGCAAGAGTGAAACAACTAAATTTAGCTTATAACAAAGCAAGACAAGAATCTATTACTACTGAGCTTATAGAAATTATCAGTGGTGTTGAATCAATGAAATAGTAAATTTTAAGGAGAAGATAAATAATGCAAGGATTTATTTCACAGGTATTAGGTCCGGTTGTTGATGTAGATTTTAACGACTATTTACCTCAAATTAATGAAGCAATTGTTGTAAATTTTGAAAGTGAAGGAAAAAAGCATAAACTTGTTTTAGAAGTAGCAGCTCATTTGGGAGATAATAGAGTTAGAACTATTGCTATGGATATGACAGATGGTTTGGTAAGGGGCTTAAAAGCTGAGGCTTTAGGTGCTCCTATTAGTGTTCCTGTTGGTGAGAAAGTTTTAGGAAGAATTTTCAATGTTACTGGAGATTTGATTGATGAAGGTGAAGAAATTCCTTTTGATAAAAAATGGGCAATTCATAGAGATCCGCCAGCTTTTGAAGATCAAAGCACAAAAAGTGAGATTTTTGAAACAGGAATTAAAGTTGTAGATTTACTTGCTCCTTATGCAAAAGGTGGTAAAGTAGGTCTTTTTGGCGGTGCAGGTGTTGGTAAGACTGTTATTATTATGGAGCTTATTCACAATGTTGCATTTAAGCATAGCGGCTATTCTGTATTTGCAGGTGTGGGTGAGAGAACTCGTGAAGGAAATGATCTTTATAATGAAATGAAAGAAAGCAATGTTTTAGACAAAGTTGCTCTATGTTATGGGCAAATGAATGAACCACCAGGGGCAAGAAATCGTATTGCTTTAACAGGTTTAACAATGGCTGAGTATTTTAGAGATGAAATGGGTCTTGATGTGCTTATGTTTATTGATAATATCTTTAGATTTTCACAATCAGGTTCTGAAATGTCAGCACTTTTAGGAAGAATTCCATCAGCTGTGGGTTATCAACCAACCTTAGCAAGTGAAATGGGTAAATTCCAAGAAAGAATTACTTCAACTAAAAAAGGCTCAATCACTTCAGTTCAAGCTGTTTACGTTCCAGCTGATGACTTAACCGACCCAGCTCCAGCAACTGTTTTTGCTCACTTAGATGCTACAACGGTTTTAAATAGAGCTATTGCTGAAAAGGGTATTTATCCTGCAGTTGACCCACTTGACTCAACTTCAAGAATGCTTGACCCAAATATCATTGGAGAAGAACATTATAAAGTTGCTCGTGGTGTTCAATCAGTGCTTCAAAAATACAAAGATTTACAAGATATCATCGCCATTTTAGGTATGGATGAGCTTAGCGAAGAGGATAAACTTGTAGTTGAAAGAGCAAGAAAGATTGAAAAATTCTTATCACAACCATTTTTCGTTGCAGAAGTTTTCACAGGTAGCCCAGGAAAATATATAAGCCTTGAAGATACAATAGCAGGATTTAAGGGAATTTTAGAAGGTAAATATGATCATTTACCAGAAAATGCTTTCTATATGGTTGGAAATATAGATGAAGCTATTGCAAAAGCGGATAAATTAAAAGGTTAATTTATGAACGATTTGATTAATTTCGAGATAGTTACGCCTTTGGGTGTAATCTATCAAGGAGAAGTAAAATCTGTTACTTTACCGGGTAGTGAAGGAGAATTTGGCGTGCTTAAAGGACATGCTGCTTTGGTTTCTTCTTTAAAATCTGGAGTAATTGATATTGAAAAAGCTGATTTAAATCATGAATTAATTGCTATTGATGCTGGGCATGCAAAGGTAGATGAAGATAAGATTTGCGTGTTAGCAAAGGGTGCGGTTTGGGTTTGCGGAAGTGATGAAAGTGAGATTGAAAAAAATCTTGCTCAAGCAAAAGATTTGATCAAATCTATGAGTTCTGATAATGCAGCTTTAGCAGCAACTTTTTCAAAACTTGATAATGCAAGGATGCATTAATGAATTTTGAAGCTATATTTCATTTTTTCAATAGTTCAAGTATTATTACTTATATAGTTTTATTATGGCTTTCTTTATATTTTATTTTAGCATTTAGTATTTTGTTTGCTAGATTGACTTATTTGGCTACATGGAGAAATAAGGAAAAAGAAAGTTTAGAAACTTTGCTCTTGGGTGAGAAGGATTTAAGTCGTACTGATTCGATTTTAAGAAAATGCAATGATACAACTTCAAATCATTTAGAAATCTATAAAAATTTAGCAAGTCGTCGCGCTTCTGCTGGACTTACTTGGCTTAGTATTATTGCTTCAACTTCACCTTTTATAGGTCTTTTTGGGACAGTTATTTCTATACTTGAAACTTTTGGTGGGCTTGGAACTCAAAATTCTTTAAGTATCATAGCTCCTAAAATCAGCGAGGCTTTAGTTGCTACAGGTTGTGGTATTTTAGTGGCAATTCCTGCTTATACATTTCATCTTATCATTAAAAGAAAAGCTTTCGAACTTTTAAGCATTATTGATAGCGAGATTAAAGTTATAAGTTCGAGTAAATAAGGTTAAAAATGCCATTTGATGATGAAAAACCTGAACTTAATATCACGCCTTTAGTAGATATTATGCTTGTATTGCTTGCGATTTTAATGGTAACAGCTCCAAGCATTACTTATGAAGAAAAAATTAATCTTCCACAAGGTAGTCAAAAAAATACTAGCTCTCCAACTGTTAAGAGTTTAATTATTAGTATTAATGCAAAAAAAGAAATTTTTTTAAATCAAGAAAAATACGATTTTATAAGTTTTGCTGACAATCTTGCTCAAAGAAAAGCACAATTTAATACCGAAGATCCGGTTTTTATACGCGCTGATAAAAGCTTAAAATATGACGATGTTATTTTAGTCTTAAGAAGTGTAAAAAATTTAGGATTTAATAAAGTTGCTTTACAGACTGAATAATCATGAAAAATTATGGTTTGAGTAATTTAAATTCGTTTTTACTTGCTTTAGTAATATATATTAGTATAGTAATTCTTGTTTTTTTTAGACTTGTAAGCGAGGTTGAACCTGCTATACAATATACCGATATAAAAGATAGTTTTGTAGATATTGAACTTGCTGAACCATCAAAACAAGTTATTACTCAAAGCAACACTCCTAAAGAAATACAAAAACCAACAGAGCAAGTTGATATAGAAAAGCTTTTTGCTCAGACTACAAATAAAACAGTTAAAACAGAAGATATTGACCAAAAGGCAAGTAATTTTAATGAGCTTTTTGGAAATATCAAAGAAATACAAGAAGAAAAGACTACAAAAATTCAATCAAGTGCTAAATCAGGAGCTTCTAGTGCCCCAAAACCTCAAGCTTCCGAACTTGTAAAACAACTTAATGATAGTTTACTTCAAGAAGAAAGTTCAACACAAGGAGAAAGCACAAAGGCGCAAAAGATTGGAATTTATGATGAATTTTTAGGGAAAGTTGTGCGTATTATCACTCAAAGATGGACTCAGTATTATCCAAATAGTGAAAAAATTTCTGTTAAGGTAAAAATTTTTATTGATGAAAATGGAAAATTTGGCTATACTTCAGTTGAAAAAAGTGGGAATCCTTTATATGATGCTAAAGTGGCTGAATTTTTAGAAAGTCAAAAAGGTAAATTTATTACTTATCCTCCGCAAAATAAAAATATAAGCATTACCATGAATTTAAGAGATGAAGCAAAAGTTAAAAATGATTAGGAGAAAAAAATGAAAAAAATTGTAGCAATTTTTTTAGTCTTTTTAGGAAGTCTTTGGGCAGAAGATCCAGTGATTGATGTTGTTAATTCTGGTGTAGTTTTACCAAAGATTATTGTTAAAGATAATTCAAATTTAAGTGATGAGAATTTAAAGAAAAGCTTTTATAATATCATTGTGAACGATTTGAAAGTAAGTTCAAACTTTGAAGTTGTTGCTAATGCAACTGAGACAAATAATTATACTTTTGAATACGCTTTAAATAAAAATGGTAACACTTTGAGTTTAAATGTAAAAATAAAAGCTGGCGGTTCTGATAAGTCAGAGCAAACTTATACTTTAAATGGTTTAGAGCAATATCCATTTTTGGCACATAAAAGCGTCAAAGCTTCTGTAAATGCGTTAGGACTTGCACCTGTTGATTGGATGGATCATAAAATTTTGATCGCGAGAAATTCTAGCTCTAAGAAAAGTCAAATTATTATGGCTGATTATACTTTAACTTATCAAAAAGTTATTGTTGATGGTGGGCTTAATTTATTTCCAAAATGGGGAAATAAAGAACAAACTCTATTTTATTATACAGCTTATGATCATGATAAGCCAACTTTATACCGTTATGATTTAAATACCAATAAAGCTAGTAAAATTTTATCAAGCGGCGGTATGGTTGTAGCAAGTGATGTGAGTGTAGATGGAAGTAAACTACTTGTTACCATGGCTCCAAAAGATCAGCCTGATGTTTATTTATATGACTTAAATACCAAAAATCTAACACAATTAACTAATTATTCTGGTATTGATGTTAATGGAAATTTTATTGGCTCAGATGATAGTAAAGTGGTATTTGTAAGCGATCGTTTAGGATATCCTAATATTTTTATGCAAGATTTAAATAGCAATAGTGCTGAACAAGTTGTTTTTCATGGTAGAAACAATTCGGCTGTTTCGACTTATAAAGATTTTTTGGTTTATTCAAGTCGTGAACCAAATCAAGCAGGTGTTTTTAATATTTATTTGATGTCAATTAATAGTGATTATATTCGTCAACTTACAGCAAATGGAAAAAATTTATTTCCAAGATTTTCTAGTGACGGTGGAAGTATAGTATTTATTAAATATTTAGGTGCGCAAAGTGCTTTAGGTGTTATTCGTGTAAATGCAAATAAGACTTTTTATTTTCCTCTTAGGGTTGGAAAAATTCAATCAATTGATTGGTAAAAATTTCAATTTTAGGTTAAAATTAATTAAAAATTAGATATAATAGTAAGAATTTATTAACTTTGAAAGGTCATAAATGAAAAAAATTCTTTTTACTTCAATTGCAGCTCTTGCAGTTGTTATTAGTGGTTGTAGCACAAAAAGCACTAGTGTAAGCGGTGATAGTAGTGTTGATTCAAATCGTGGTTCAGGTGGAAGTGATGGTTGGGATATTGATTCAAAAATTTCTCAACTTAATGATACTTTAAATAAAGTATATTTTGATTTTGATAAATTCAACATTCGTCCTGATATGCAAAATGTTGTAAGCACGAATGCTAATATCTTTAACACTGAAGTAAGCGGTGTAAGTATTACTGTTGAAGGAAACTGCGATGAGTGGGGAACTGATGAATATAACCAAGCTCTAGGTTTAAAAAGAGCAAAAGCTGTAAAAGAAGCTTTAATCGCTAAAGGTGTAAATGCTGATAGAATTGCTGTTAAAAGCTATGGAGAAACAAATCCTGTGTGCACTGAAAAAACTAAAGCTTGCGATGCACAAAACAGACGTGCTGAATTTAAATTATCAAGATAATTAATGAAAAAAATATTCACAGTAGCTCTTCTTGGAGCTACTTTACTTTATGCAGAAAGCTCAGCTTTTGGTGCAGGAGATATAACAAGCAATTCTTCTTATGGTTTAACTTCAAATGAAAAATTATTTAAAGAAAAGTTAGATAATTTAAATAATGAAAATATACAAACAAATGCTAGAATTAATGAAATTAACGAAAGAATCGAGGGTTTACAAAGCACTTTAGAAGGTATAAATTCTCAATATGCTAAATCAAATTCTAGATTAAGTCAAGTTGAAGAGAATAATCAAAATATTGAAAATAATTTTACTAGTGAAATTCAAAAATTAAAGACTTATGTTGAAGAAAGTAGAAAAATTCAAGAAGCTAATAATAAGCAAGTAAAAAAAGTTTTAGCTGAACTTAGTTCTTTAGTAGATGCTATTAATGCAAATTATGTTTCTAAAAACGAATTAAATGATGCAAATTTAAGTGTTAAAACTATTGCACCTAGTGTTGTTGTTTCAACTACAGATTCAAATAGTACCATTGAAAACAATAATGCTCAAAATACCCAAGATGATAAAGCAAAACAAATTGATGAATCTTGGAAAAAGAAAAAAGATAATGAAATTTTAGAATTAGCGATAAAAGATGTTGATAAAAATGCTTTTGAAGATTCCAAAGCAAAATTAAATTTTCTCATAACAAAGCAGTATAAACCTGCAAGAGCAAATTTTTGGTTAGGGGAGATCGAGTATAAACAAAAAAATTATAACAATGCTATTGTTTATTATAAAAAAAGTTCTTCTTTGAGTACAAAAGGGGATTATTTCCCAAAACTTTTATATCATACTGCCATTTCATTGGATAAAACAGGTGATACAAAAACAGCAAATGGTTTTTATAAAGCTTTAAAAACTAATTATCCAAATTCACCCGAAGCAAAAGCTTCACCTAATAGAAAATAAATTAAGGAGATAAAATGGCTATAGAAAAAAATAGTGTAGTTTCAATGTTTTATGAGTTAAAAGACGCAAATACAAATGAAGTTTTAGAATCAAATTTATACTCTCAACCTATTTCTTTTATTTTAGGCAAAGGTCAGATTTTAGAAAGCTTAGAAGAAGAAGTGATGAAGCTTGATTGCCCTAGCAATGCTGATGTGGTAATTAAAAAAGAAAAAGGTTTAGGCGAATACGATGAAAATGCCGTTCAAACTTTACCAAAAGAGCAATTTGCAGGTATTGATTTAAAAGTAGGTATGGAGCTTTTTGGCGAAGGTGAAAATGGCGAAACCGTTCGTGTAACTGTAAAAGAGATTGGCGAAAATGATGTCACAATTGATTATAATCATCCTTATGCAGGTCGTGATTTGCTTTTTTCTTTAAATATCGTAGATGCTAGAGTTGCAAGTGAAGATGAAATTCTTACAGGTATTATCGCAGGAAGTCATAGTTGTGGTTGTGGAAGCGGACATGGACACGATCATCATCACGGACACGGACACGGACACGGTGGTGGCGGTTGCTGTGGTGGCGGCGGTTGCGGTTGTCATTAATGAATACTGCATTTATATTTCCAGGTCAAGGCTCACAAAGTCTTGGCATGGGAAAAGATTTTTATGAAAACTCTATAAAAGCCAAAGAACTCCTTCAAAACGCAAGTGATTTTTGTAAGATTGATTTTAAACATTTGCTTTTTGAAGAAAACGAAAAACTCAATCAAAGTGAATTTACTCAACCCGCCATCGTTTTAAATTCCTTAATGGCTTATAGTGTTTTACTTGAAAAAAAACCTGATTTAAGTTCGAAATTTGCTTTAGGGCATTCTTTGGGAGAATTTTCAGCCTTAGCTGTCAATGGTGCTTTTGATTTTTTAGAGGCTCTTTCTTTGGTCAATAAAAGAGGGCTTTTTATGCAAGAAGATTGTGCAAAAGTTGAAGCAGGTATGATGGTGGTTTTAGGGCTTGATGATGAAAAGGTTGAAGAGCTTTGTCAAAAAGCACAAAAAGAAAACAAGCAAATTTTCGCTGCAAATTATAACTGCGATGGACAAATCGTTGTAGCAGGTTTAAAACCTGATTTAGCAAGTTATGAAAGTGTATTTAAAGAAGCAGGAGCTAAAAGAGCTATGCTTTTAAATATGAGCGTGGCAAGTCATTGTCCTCTTTTGGAAAATGCTTCAGCTAAGCTTTGTGTGGAGCTTGAAAAGGTGTTAAAACCAAATTTTAAAGCCGTAATTTCTAATGCAAATGCTAAAATTTATACAAGCAAAGAAGAAGCCCTTGAACTTTTAAAAGCACAACTTATCTCTCCTGTGCTTTATAAACAAAGCATTAAGGCATGTGAAAATGAAGTAGATTATTTCATAGAATTTGGTGCAAGCGTGCTTAAGGGTTTGAATAAAAAAATCACTTCAAAAGAAACTTATGCTTTAACAAATATGAATGATATTGATGAATTTTTAAAGGTTATATGATGAAAATAGCAATTTTAGGAGCCATGAGTGAAGAAATCACTCCTTTGCTTGAAACACTTAAAGATTATACAAAAATAGAACACGCTAATAATACTTATTATTTTGCAAAGTATAAAAATCATGAACTTGTTTTAGCGTATTCTAAAATCGGCAAGGTAAATTCTACTCTTAGTGCTAGTGTGATGATAGAAAAATTTGGCGCACAAGCTTTGCTTTTTACAGGAGTTGCAGGTGCTTTTAATCCTGAACTTGAAATTGGTGATTTGCTTTATGCAACAAAATTAGCCCAATACGATCTTGATATTACCGCTTTTGGGCATCCTTTGGGTTTTGTTCCAGGTAATGAAATTTTTATCAAAACCGATGAGAAATTAAACAATCTTGCTTTAGAAGTTGCTAAGGAATTAAATATCAAACTTCGTGCAGGTATTATTGCAACGGGTGATGAGTTTATTTGCGATGAAGCAAAAAAAGCAAAAATTAGAGAAATTTTCAATGCGGATGCTTGTGAAATGGAAGGCGCAAGTGTGGCTTTGGTTTGTGATGCTTTAAAGGTGCCTTGTTTTATCTTAAGAGCTATGAGTGATAAAGCAGGGGAAAAGGCTGAATTTGATTTTGATGAATTTGTGATCAATTCAGCTAAAATTTCAGCCAATTTTGTGCTTAAAATGTGCGAGAAATTATGATAAATCTTAGCAAAAAACTCATACGCCAAGTTGCACAAGCTAATGCTAAATTTGGACTTATTAAAGATGGAGATAGGGTTCTTTTAGGGCTTAGTGGCGGGAAAGATTCTTTGGCTTTAGCCCATCTTTTAAATCGTATGCAAGCTCATGCTCCTTTTAAATTTGAACTTGAAGCGGTAACTTTGAGTTATGGCATGGGCGAGGATTATTCTCATCTTCATGCACATTGTGAAGAACACGGCATTAAACATAGCGTGCTTGATTCAAATATTTATGAAGTTTCAGGCGATACCATAAGAGAAAATTCAAGTTTTTGTAGTTATTTTTCGAGAATGCGTCGTGGAGCTTTATATACTTACGCTCTTGAAAAAGGTTTTAACAAGCTTGCTATAGCCCATCATTTAGATGATGCAGCAGAAAGCTTTTTTATGAATTTTATTCATAATGGAGCTTTAAGAACCTTAGCGCCTATTTATCAAAGCAAACGCGGTGTAATTGTGATACGCCCTTTGATTTTTGTGCGAGAAAGACAGCTTAGGGATAATGCTACACAAAATGAACTTAGCGTGATAGGAAATGAATTTTGTCCTGGTATGAAACTCAGCGAAAAAAATGTAAAATTCCCCCACGCTAGAGAAGAAGCTAAACAGCTTTTAGCAAATTTAGAAAAAGATCATCCTAAGCTTTTTACAAGTTTAAAAACCGCTTTTGCCAATTTACACACGGAGAGTTTTTGGCTTCAAAAGGCATAAAAGCATGAAAAAAGCTTTTGTTTTAGTGGATTATCAAAATGATTTTATTGATGGAAGTTTAGGTTTTGATAAGGCTTTAAAAATCAAAGAAAATATTCTTAAAGCCTTAAATCAAATCGATTTTAATAACACGCATTTGCTTTTAACCTATGATACGCATGATGAGCATTATCTACAAAGTAAAGAAGGTTTAAATTTACCTGTAAAACATTGTATTAAAGAGAGTTTGGGTTGGCAAATGCCAAAGGAATTTGAACCTTTTTTACAAAAAGCTCATAAAATTTTTTATAAAAATACTTTTGGTAGCTTAGAACTAGCTAATTTCATACAAAAAAGCGATTATGAAGAACTTCATTTTGCAGGGCTTGTTTCTCATATTTGTGTGTTTTGTAATATCATTTTAGCTTTTGGCGCTAAGCCTAATGCAAGGATAATTTTACACCAAAATTTAAGTGCAAGTTTTGATGAAAATTTAGAAAAATCCGCTTTTGATATACTTAGGGCTTATGGTATTGAAATTGTTTAATGCAAGGCTTTATACTTCATACTCAAAAAGTTAAAGATGAGGATTTGATCGTTTATATTTTAAGTCCTAAAATGCTTATTAAGGCTTATCGTTTTTATGGACTTAGACATTCTAGTATTTTAAGCGGCTATAAAATCGACTTTGCTTTAGAAGAAAATCCTAGTTTTTTACCAAGACTTAAAGATGTATTGCATTTGGGATTTTTATGGATTATGCAAAGGGATAAAATGCTTATTTGGCAAGAATTTATCCGTCTTTTATATAGACACTTAAAAGATGTGGAAGAGCTTGATAGTTTTTATTTTGATTTACTTGATGAGTGTGTGAAAAGGTTTGAAAAACAAAATCCAAAGCGTGTTATTATTGATGCTTATTTAAAAATTTTGGAATTTGAAGGAAGATTGCATAAAGATTTTTTTTGTTTTGCCTGTGATGAGAAAATTCAAAATTCCATTACATTACTAAGGGCTTTTTTACCTTCGCATTCTCAATGTGCTTTAGGATTTGAGTTTGAAGAGAAAAAACTAAAACAATTTTATAGCAGTAAAAATTGTGCGATTTTTGATGATGAAGAAATAGAAAATTTATATCATTTGATTAAGGAAGGTTTATGATATTAAGTGATGAAAAATGTGATTTTTTAGAATCAATAGCAAGTTTTTTAAGTCCTAAAGATGTGGAGCTTGTCTTTGTGGATAGTAAAGAAATGCAAGAAATTAACTTAGAGCAAAGAAAACAAGATAAAACCACTGATGTACTTTCTTTTCCGCTTGAAAATATCGATGAGAGTTTGCCTTTGGGTTCTGTTGTGATCAATGTGGATTTGGCAAAAGAGAAGGCTAAAGAGTTAGGGCATAGCTATGAAGAAGAAATAAGCTTGCTTTTTATCCACGCTATGCTTCATTTGTTAGGTTTTGATCATGAAAATGATAATGGAGAAATGAGAGAAAAAGAGAAAGAACTTATAGAGTATTTCAATTTGCCTAAAAGTTTGATTATAAGGACTTTGGGATAACTCCACCCCAAAACGGAACAGATCTTGCTTATATTATTTTAATATATTTAGATTGAAGGCAGAAAAATCTAAATCAAGGAATTAATATGAGTATCTTTAGCATCAATGATAACTCAAACTATAATTCTATACTTTCACAAGCAAAAGCTAATAAAGAAAGTAAAGAAAATTCTAAAATAAGTTTTGCTAATGCTTTTTTAAAACAAAATGCTAGTAAGTTAAATGAAATTCAAAATGCAAATTCACAAACTCTAGCAAGAAGTGAAGTATTAAATTCTACTAATACAACAAATACTAGCAATAACACTAATTTTAGTATAAGTAGTAAAACAAGTTCTCCTAATTATGATATATCAAGTGAATTTAAAAACTCTATTTATACTCTAAAATATAAACAAGCAGATATAAGTAATACTTCTAC
>NZ_MJXM01000031.1:0-1190 GCF_001762775.1 Campylobacter sp. BCW_6464
GCACTAATAGTTTTAATCAAATCACTCGCCCATTCATCAGAGTAGATGAACTCTAAAGTGATTTGTTTAACGATTGGATTATTCATCATTTTTATATTTAGATAAAACTTACCAGCACTCACATTGGCATCTGTGTTTCTTTCTTCATCCCAGCTTACCTCATAGCCAATTAAAACCTTAGCTCCTTTTAAATCTCTTAGCAATTCTTCAATGCTGATTTTTATAAAATATAATTCACTTGCTTTTTTATCAATAGCCTTAAAAGCTGCTTTTTGTCCTGCTAGGGCTATACGATCAAAGGTTCTTACACGAGCTAAATCTTGCCAAATCGTATCTTCATGGCTAGTTTCCCCACCCCAAGAGCGATAACCTTCACCTAAAATACAAGTTGAAATGTGAGCATTTCTTAATCTTTCTGCATCACAATCAAAGCCATTGATAAACTCTATAAAATGTTCTGTGCCAGTAACCCCATTCATCACTCTATTTGAGTAAGAATCACTAAAGCCATATTCTTTATCCCCATCTGTATGAGCTATTAAACCTGCGATGATAGGAGATTGTGGAACATAAGCATAAGATCCCCTTGTATTTAGGATTTGAACCTGTGGCCAAGTGGCAATTAATCTTTTAGAGCTAAAAGCCTCCATTGTATTAATAGCTTCGCCAACATTTGTAGCGTAAAGATCCACAATAGCTGTGATATTCATAGAACTTGCCACACTTTCAAGCTTAGCCTTTACTCCTGCTTCATGTGAGTAATAAGGAGCAATGATTAAATCAGGGCTAAAGCCTGTTTTATGCTTGGCTTTTTTAAAGGCTTCTATGGCATTAACAATATGGGTTAAAGTGTTTTCACTTTCCTCGCTTTCTTCAAAAAAGCTGATAATTATGACATTAGAAACATTTTGTAGATTGATACATTCTAAAGTATCTAAAAGTCTAAAATCTTGTAAGTTATTTTCTTTGATTAAATCGTTTACAAATTCTTTTGCTTTGCTTACATTTGAAAAGGCAAAGATTGGAAAGCTATCCACGCTTTCATAACCAGCCTTTGTGTAAATCATTTCTTTACTTGCACCTTTTATAGCCCCAGCAATACCAATAGGCGTATCACTTTGCACTTTAATAGGACTTGCTGCACCATTGCTGATATTAAAATTAACTCCATAATTTGCTGCCATTATTCA
>NZ_MJXM01000032.1:0-645 GCF_001762775.1 Campylobacter sp. BCW_6464
AAAAAAGAAAATCTTTCATGCAAGAAAATTCCATCTCTTATCCTTGTGGAAATAAAGTGTTTACTTTTAAAGATGTAGAAAATCAGTTAAAATTGATTATTAATTAAAAAGGAAAATATATGCTTATAAACCAAACCTTTGAAATTGATTCTTGTGATGATGTAGAACTAGGTATTAAAAGAACCAGTAAGCTTGAATATCGCATAAGTTATGATGATGAAAAAGATCTCAAAGCTATAGTTTTTGTCATAGGAGGTTATGGAGCTAATGCAAATATATATTTTTTAGATTCTTATAGAAATTATATTGCTAAAAATTTTGATGTAGCGACAATAAATGTTTTTTATCATTGTTTTTGCCAAAGGCGTTCAGATGTTGAGAAATATAGTGCATACAAATATTTTCAAGAGGAAGATATTGAAAATATTAAAAATTTATTAAATCAGTTTCATTTTTCTTATGGTGGAATAAATAATGATAATGCGCTTTTTTTAGCGAATTCTTTAGTGAAACATGTAGAAAATTTAAAAATGCAAAATAAACTCGATCATAACTTTAAACTAAATTTTACTTCCACTTTTGTCCCACCTAATGGAGATTATCAAAACTATGGCATTATGGCAGCTATTGATCATATCAATGCTT
>NZ_MJXM01000033.1:0-706 GCF_001762775.1 Campylobacter sp. BCW_6464
TTATGGTTCCACTATTGTCAAATTTATCTATATTAAGAGTTCCTGAGTTGTTACCCCAAATTCCCATGTAAATTTGTCCATTAATTTGACCTGTATTTTCAAAGGTGTTGACAGCAATAGTTCCTGTAAAATTACCATTGTTTTCTATACCAATCTTACCATTAATGGTTCCATTATTAGTAAGATTGGTAAGAGTAAGAGTGTTGCTATCATTAGCATGGGCATAGATGATTTTACCTGTATTGCCTATGTTACCTAGAGTTCCATTTGATCCGATTGTTAAAGAATTTGATGTTCCATTTCCAGTAATAGTTACTTGTTGATTGTGTAAAGAATTTATAGTCGTATTGATCTTAGCTTGAGGACTATAAACACTTGCTGATCTAGTTTTAACATTTTTATTAACTTCATCATAAGTTTTTATTTCAGAATTTAATTTAGCATTAGCACAACTTGCCAAAAAAGAAATAGTAGCTAAAGATAAAACTATTTTTTTAGAATTTAAACAGGGTTCTTTGCCCTCTCCTATAGGTATTTTAGTTAATGTGATATTTTTCATAAGATTTTCCTCCCTTTATAATTTGTTCTATATGTTATATTTTTTAAAAATAATATAAAATACAAAATAAAACGACAGAATATTAAAATAGTTATACTTAAAATATTATTAAATACTTATTATTATAAAACTATATGATTTGAATTT
>NZ_MJXM01000034.1:0-1849 GCF_001762775.1 Campylobacter sp. BCW_6464
AAAGAACCCTGTTTAAATTCTAAAAAAATAGTTTTATCTTTAGCTACTATTTCTTTTTTGGCAAGTTGTGCTAATGCTAAATTAAATTCTGAAATAAAAACTTATGATGAAGTTAATAAAAATGTTAAAACTAGATCAGCAAGTGTTTATAGTCCTCAAGCTAAGATCAATACGACTATAAATTCTTTACACAATCAACAAGTAACTATTACTGGAAATGGAACATCAAATTCTTTAACAATCGGATCAAATGGAACTCTAGGTAACATAGGCAATACAGGTAAAATCATCTATGCCCATGCTAATGATAGCAACACTCTTACTCTTACCAATCTTACTAATAATGGAACCATTAATGGTAAGATTGGTATAGAAAACAATGGTAATTTTACAGGAACTATTGCTGTCAACACCTTTGAAAATACAGGTCAAATTAATGGACAAATTTACATGGGAATTTGGGGTAACAACTCAGGAACTCTTAATATAGATAAATTTGACAATAGTGGAACCATAACAGCTTCTAATGGAAAAAGGGGTTTACTTTGAAGGAAATACTAATATAAAAACTTTTAACAATAGTGGAACTATCACAAGCAATTCAATTGCCATTGATGTTGCAAACAATTCCAATATAAATTATTTTACAAATAGTGGTTTTATTAGTGCAGGCAAGGGAGTTAATATAGGTCAAGGCAGTATGACAAATTTTACCAATGCTAGCAGTGGAACTATACAAGGCACAGAGGCAGGTGTGCTTATTAACACAAAAATAGATACTTTTACTAATAATGGTTTTATTAATTCAATTGGAAAAAGTGAACAATGGAGTAATGGAGTTTGGGTAAGTGGAAACACCAATGTAAAAACTTTTGTTAATAATGGAATTATGCAAGGAGATACCGGAGCTATAAGATCATCAGGTGGAACTATAGAAAATTTTATTAATAATGGCATCATGAATGGTGGCTATGCTACTATGTTTATTACAAATAGTATTATAAAAACTCTTGAAAATAAAGGTACTATAAATACCATTCAAGATATATGGTGGGGTGGTGCCATAAAATTAGAACAGGGTGGCACCATAGAAAATATCATCAACACAGGAACTATAAATTCAATTACTTCTGGTATATATGTATCCTATGGTAGATTTGAAACTCTTACTATAAAAGATGGAGGTATAGTTTATGGTAAAACAGCTGGAATAAGAGTGGGTCAATGGCAAACTCTAGGAGATTTATACATAGATGGAACAAGCTCAAAAAAAGATGGCACAGTGAGCGGAATTTATAGCGATAATTTTGGAATTTCATTAGATGAAAGTTCTAAAACTCAAAAAATAGAACTTAAAAATGGTGGCATTATAAAAGGTAAGGTTCATGGTATAAGATTGGATAATGGTGCCTCTTTAAGTGGAGAAATGATTTTATCTGGTGAAGGTTCTAGGGTAGAAGGTGGAAGTGGTGCTGGTATATCTAATCAAAGTGGAAAAATAGAAGGCTCTATAAAAGTAGAAGATGGAGCTACTGTAACTTCTTCTTCAGGCCAAGCCATATCTAACTCTGGCTCAGGAAGTATAACAGGTGGTATTACTGTTAGTGGGGAAAACACTAAACTTGAAGGAAATATAATCAATACAGGTAATGCTTCTATAGGTAGTGATATCAAGATAGAAAGTGGAGCTAAGGTAGAAGGTGGTCTTGTTAATGAAGGTAGCGCTTCTATCACAGGAGCTATCACTATAGAAAGTGGTTCTAAACTTGATTCCATCACTAACACCTCTACTTCTGATACAGGTATTTCAGGTTCTATCACTAACAATAGTGATAATAAACTTGAAATT
>NZ_MJXM01000035.1:0-1697 GCF_001762775.1 Campylobacter sp. BCW_6464
AAAGAACCCTGTTTAAATTCTAAAAAAATAGTTTTATCTTTAGCTACTATTTCTTTTTTGGCAAGTTGTGCTAATGCTAAATTAAATTCTGAAATAAAAACTTATGATGAAGTTAATAAAAATGTTAAAACTAGATCAGCAAGTGTTTATAGTCCTCAAGCTAAGATCAATACGACTATAAATTCTTTACACAATCAACAAGTAACTATTACTGGAAATGGAACATCAAATTCTTTAACAATCGGATCAAATGGAACTCTAGGTAACATAGGCAATACAGGTAAAATCATCTATGCCCATGCTAATGATAGCAACACTCTTACTCTTACCAATCTTACTAATAATGGAACCATTAATGGTAAGATTGGTATAGAAAACAATGGTAATTTTACAGGAACTATTGCTGTCAACACCTTTGAAAATACAGGTCAAATTAATGGACAAATTTACATGGGAATTTGGGGTAACAACTCAGGAACTCTTAATATAGATAAATTTGACAATAGTGGAACCATAATTGACAACAATAAAGGAGTTTTTTTGAAGGAAAGAATACCAACATACAAACCTTTAATAACAGTGGTTTTATTAGTGCAAATAAGGGTGTAGATATAGGCAACATAGGAACCATAAAAAATTTTAATAACAACGGAACTATACAAGGCTCAGAAGTGGGAGTGGCTATAAATACAAAAATAGATACTTTTACTAATAATGGTTTTATTAATTCCCCTGGTAGTGGACAATGGAATAATGGTATATGGATAAGTAGCAATGCTACCATAGAAAAGCTTGTTAACAATGGTACAATAAAAGGAGGACATTCTGCTATAATGGTAACATCTCAGCATATAAAAACTGTTGAAAATACAGGAATTATACATGCTGAAGGAGAATGGGGTTCTAGTATATTATTAGAATATGGTGGTTTTATAGAGCATATAATCAATACTGGAACCATAAGTAGTAATAATGTTGGTATAGGTTCAGCTTATGGAGTATTTGGAACGCTTACTATAAAAGATGGAGGTATAGTTTATGGAAAAGAAGCCGGAATACTCGTAGGTCAATGGCAAACTCTAGGAGATTTATATATAGATGGTGGAAAAAATACTTCAAAAGATGGCACAGTAAGTGGAATTTATGGAGACAATAATGGAATTTCCTTAAATGAAAGTTCTAAAACTCAAAAAATAGAACTTAAAAATGGTGGCATTATAAAAGGTAAGGTTCATGGTATAAGATTGGATAATGGTGCCTCTTTAAGTGGAGAAATGATTTTATCTGGTGAAGGTTCTAGGGTAGAAGGTGGAAGTGGTGCTGGTATATCTAATCAAAGTGGAAAAATAGAAGGCTCTATAAAAGTAGAAGATGGAGCTACTGTAACTTCTTCTTCAGGCCAAGCCATATCTAACTCTGGCTCAGGAAGTATAACAGGTGGTATTACTGTTAGTGGGGAAAACACTAAACTTGAAGGAAATATAATCAATACAGGTAATGCTTCTATAGGTAGTGATATCAAGATAGAAAGTGGAGCTAAGGTAGAAGGTGGTCTTGTTAATGAAGGTAGCGCTTCTATCACAGGAGCTATCACTATAGAAAGTGGTTCTAAACTTGATTCCATCACTAACACCTCTACTTCTGATACAGGTATTTCAGGTTCTATCACTAACAATAGTGATAATAAACTTGAAATT
>NZ_MJXM01000036.1:0-7874 GCF_001762775.1 Campylobacter sp. BCW_6464
TTTCCAAACTCCTAAAAACACCCTATTCTCTTAAAAACCCTAAACAGCAACAAACTCTTTTTTAAACACAATTCTAAGCATCATCTAAAACAACAATAAAAATAAACATAGGATTTATATATAAAGTAAGCAATGAAGACATTTAACAAGTCCGCAATGAGCTACTTTCCCCCTGCCAGTAAGGCGTAGTATCATCACCCACGATGTGCTTAGCTTCTTGGTTCGGGATGGAGCAAGGCGTTTCCACATCTGTATAATCACGGACATTGTTATTTAAATATTCTTTGAAAGATTGAATTTAAAAAATAAAGATTAATCTTTTATTTCTTTACTTTTTTCTTTATTCTCTTTCTTCTTTTGTTTTTCTTTCTTCTTTACTTATCTTTTATCTTTGATAAGTTTTTATATAGAATACTTAAAAAACAATGTTAAGAGCAAGTTCTAATACAAACTTTACTTGAAAGATTTCTACTAAACTCTAAATATTATCTATATTCAAAGCTTTCTTAAAAACCTTAACAAGGAAGTGATGCTTTATTAAAGATAAGCCAAACGCTCTATTAGTACTGGTCAGCTAAAGGACTTTCATCCATTACACACCCAGCCTATCAAACTAGTAGTCTTCTAGAGAGCTTAGAGAAGATTCATCTTAGAGTTGGCTTCACGCTTAGATGCTTTCAGCGTTTATCCTTTCCAAACTTAGCTACGCTGCGATGCTCTTGGCAGAACAACAGCTACACCAGTGGTTTGTTCAACCCGGTCCTCTCGTACTAGGGTCAAATCTCTTCAATCTTCTTACGCCCACGGCAGATAGGGACCGAACTGTCTCACGACGTTCTGAACCCAGCTCGCGTACCGCTTTAAATGGCGAACAGCCATACCCTTGGGACCTGCTCCAGCCCCAGGATGCGATGAGCCGACATCGAGGTGCCAAACCTCCCCGTCGATGTGAGCTCTTGGGGGAGATCAGCCTGTTATCCCCGGGGTACCTTTTATCCTTTGAGCGATGGCCCTTCCACACAGAACCACCGGATCACTAAGACCGACTTTCGTCTCTGCTTGACTTGTATGTCTTGCAGTTAAGCTGGCTTATACCTTTATACTCTACGAACGATTTCCAACCGTTCTGAGCCAACCTTTGTAAGCCTCCGTTATTATTTGGGAGGCGACCGCCCCAGTCAAACTACCCACCAGACATTGTCCCACTTGAGGATAACTCAAGCTGGTTAGCTACCCAAATAAGAAAGAGTGGTATCTCAACAACGGCTCATATACAACTGGCGTCATATACTCAAAGCCTCCCACCTATCCTGCACATTCTTATCCAAGTAGCAGTGTCAAGCTGTAGTAAAGGTCCACGGGGTCTTTCCGTCTTGCCGCGGGTAGGAGGAATTTTCACCTCCACTACAATTTCACTGGATCCCTCTTTGAGACAGCTCCCATCTCGTTACGCCATTCATGCAGGTCGGTATTTAACCGACAAGGAATTTCGCTACCTTAGGACCGTTATAGTTACGGCCGCCGTTTACTCGGGCTTCGATCAAGAGCTTCGCTAATGCTAACCCCATCAATTAACCTTCGAGCACCGGGCAGGCGTCACACCCTATACATCCTCTTACGAGTTAGCAGAGTGCTGTGTTTTTGGTAAACAGTCGGGAGGGACTCTTTGTTGTAAGTTTCCTTGCTTTCGGAGTAAATCCTAATACAAAGCTAACCACACCTTATACCGAAGATACGGTGCTATTTTGCAGAGTTCCTTAAAGAGAGTTCTTCCACGCGCCTTAGAATACTCATCCCACCCACCTGTGTCGGTTTACGGTACGGGCAACATTAGCTAAACTTAGAAACTTTTCTTGGCTCGACGGCATCAGGGGTTCTTCTATCCATCCGAAGACTTCAAAAAGCCTTTCAGTTCTCGGAGTATTGTTATACGGATTTGCCTGTATAACCTCCTACGACCTTAGACTAGCACTTCCATCCGCTAGCCCCCTTAGCCCTAAGCGTCCTTCCATCGCACACTAATGTTGGTATTGGAATATTAACCAATTTGCCATCGTCTACCCCTTTCGGACTCGACTTAGGACCCGACTAACCCTACGATGACGAGCATCGCGTAGGAAACCTTGGGTTTACGGCGTTAATGATTCTCACATTAATTATCGCTACTCATGCCTGCATGCTCACTTCTATTCGCTCCAGCACTCCTTACCGGTATACCTTCGACGCAAATAGAACGCTCTCCTACCACTTGCACACAACTTAAACTACTTAAACTTTAAACCAAGAATATTTTTACTGATTTTACTAAGCTTTATTTCTATCTTTACTCTATAAAAATCAGTAAAAATATAACTTAAAACATATAACTTAGTTTTTTTATATTCTAAACTTAAATAATCTAAGTTGTGTGCAAGTCTACAGCTTCGGTACTTACTTTAGCCCCGTTATATTTTCCGCGCAAAATCACTAGACCAGTGAGCTATTACGCTTTCTTTAAAGGATGGCTGCTTCTAAGCCAACCTCCTGGTTGTTTAAGTAACTTCACATCGTTTTCCACTTAAGTAAGATTTAGGGACCTTAGCTGGTAGTCTGGGTTGTTTCCCTCTTGACGACGGATTTTATCACTCGCCGCCTGACTGCTGTGATTACATATAAGGTATTCGGAGTTTGATAGGGTTTGGTACATTGGTGTATGCCCTAGCCCATTCAGTGCTCTACCCCCTTATATTACGACACAACGCTATACCTAAATATATTTCGGAGAGAACCAGCTATCACGAAGTTTGATTGGCCTTTCACCCCTATCCACAAGTCATCCCGGGGCTTTTCAACGCCTATGGGTTCAGTCCTCCACTAGTTCTTACACTAGCTTCAACTTGCTCATGGATAGATCACTTCGTTTCGGGTCTGCAGCATCTGACTAAGCGCCCTATTCAGACTCGCTTTCGCTACGGCTTCGCGTTTGCTTAACCTTGCCAGACACCACAACTCGCAGGCTCATTATGCAAAAGGCAGTCCATCACACTGTATTGCTACATAGTGCTCTGAATGATTGTAAGCAAATGGTTTCAGGTTCTATTTCACTCTGATCACCTCAGTTCTTTTCACCTTTCCCTCACGGTACTTGTGCACTATCGATCTGGTATTAGTATTTAGGGTTGGATCGTGGTCGACCCGGATTCAGACAGGATTCCTCGTGTCCCGCCCTACTCAGGATACTGCTAGCTAAGCTTTGTTTTTCGCATACGGGACTATCACCCTCTATGGCTATACTTTCCAGAATGTTCTGCTAAACTCAGCTCTTGCACATTGCAGTCCTACAACCCCCAGTGCAAGCACTGGGTTTGCCCTCTTGCGCTTTCGCTCGCCGCTACTGACGCAATCTCTATTGATTTCTTTTCCTGAGGGTACTAAGATGTTTCAATTCCCCTCGTTCGCTCCTATATAGGTAATGTATATCTCTATACATTGGGTTGCCCCATTCGGAAATCTACGGATCAAAGCTTCTTGACAACTCCCCGTAGCTTATCGCAGTCTAGTACGTCCTTCATCGCCTTTACCAGTCAAGGCATCCACCATTCGCTCTTAGTAGCTTACCTTTTGATGTTCTTTTAGCAGATGAGCAAAGCTCATCCTAAAGAACCAAAGCTAAAGGCCTACCCCGCCAACCTAAAAGATATTAGGCTTAAAACGAAATAAACTAAACATTCATTAAAAAATTAATGTAGATAAAGCTTCAATTCTTAATCGCTAAAAAAACAATTTGCATAAAAGTTAGATATAACCTAACTTCTACCTTTTTTATTGATTCTAAAACGCATCACTTCCTTGTTAAAGTTTTTATGATAAGACTTCTTTATCTTAAGACGGAAAGCATTCAAACACTTAATATAAAACTAAATGATTTAGTCTTAACTAAGCTGTGAGTTTGAAACTTGTCTTTAATTTATAATCCTTAAATCTAATATTCTCTTTATTCATAGAAATAAAGACAGCTAAAAGTTAAGTTAAACTAAAGAAAAGATAAATAGGTTTTATCCTTTAACAAGTCCTGTAAAATTGTTTTTATTAAAACTTGCTTGTGACTCTTAACAATGATAATTAAAAAGAACATTAGGTTTAAAACCTAAAGGAAGTATATATATTAATATAATCATTATAAATATAAATACATAATGTATATGTTATTTATATCTATCTAAAGTATATTCTTTTATAGCTAAAGATAAAAATAAATCTAAGTATTTAGAGTTTATATTTTATATTTAATCTACTTTATATACTTGCTTTAGATTTTAAAGCTTCTTTATTCAAATCTTTTTTATGGTGGGCCTAACAAGACTTGAACTTGTGACCTCACCCTTATCAGGGGTGCACTCTAACCAGCTGAGCTATAGGCCCTTAATAAATGGTGGAGAATAGCGGGATCGAACCGCTGACCTCCTGCGTGCAAAGCAGGCGCTCTCCCAGCTGAGCTAATTCCCCATAAACAATTAGCTTTATCATCAATCTTTGAAATCTAAACAAGAATCAATTGAGTTTATATATTGAAGTAATAGTTGTGAGACTTATTACTTTGTACTCTAGAAAGGAGGTGATCCAACCGCAGGTTCTCCTACGGTTACCTTGTTACGACTTCACCCCAGTCGCTGATTCCACTGTGGACAGTAACTAGTTTAGTATTCCGGCTTCGAGTGAAATCAACTCCCATGGTGTGACGGGCGGTGAGTACAAGACCCGGGAACGTATTCACCGTAGCATGGCTGATCTACGATTACTAGCGATTCCGGCTTCATGCTCTCGAGTTGCAGAGAACAATCCGAACTGGGACATATTTTATAGATTTGCTCCACCTCGCGGTATTGCGTCTCATTGTATATGCCATTGTAGCACGTGTGTCGCCCTGGGCATAAGGGCCATGATGACTTGACGTCGTCCACACCTTCCTCCTCCTTACGAAGGCAGTCTATTTAGAGTGCTCGGCCGAACCGTTAGCAACTAAATACGTGGGTTGCGCTCGTTGCGGGACTTAACCCAACATCTCACGACACGAGCTGACGACAGCCGTGCAGCACCTGTCTCTAAGTTCTAGCAAGCTAGCACCCTCATATCTCTATAAGGTTCTTAGGATATCAAGCCCAGGTAAGGTTCTTCGCGTATCTTCGAATTAAACCACATGCTCCACCGCTTGTGCGGGTCCCCGTCTATTCCTTTGAGTTTTAATCTTGCGACCGTACTCCCCAGGCGGTACACTTAATGCGTTAGCTGCATTACTGAGATGACTAGCATCCCAACAACTAGTGTACATCGTTTAGGGCGTGGACTACCAGGGTATCTAATCCTGTTTGCTCCCCACGCTTTCGCGCCTTAGCGTCAGTTGAGTTCCAGCAGATCGCCTTCGCAATGGGTATTCTTGGTGATATCTACGGATTTTACCCCTACACCACCAATTCCATCTGCCTCTCCCTCACTCTAGACTATCAGTTTCCCAAGCAGTTTAATGGTTAAGCCATTAGATTTCACAAGAGACTTGATAATCCGCCTACGCGCCCTTTACGCCCAGTGATTCCGAGTAACGCTTGCACCCTCCGTATTACCGCGGCTGCTGGCACGGAGTTAGCCGGTGCTTATTCCTTAGGTACCGTCAGAATTCTTCCCTAAGAAAAGGAGTTTACGCTCCGAAAAGTGTCATCCTCCACGCGGCGTTGCTGCGTCAGGGTTTCCCCCATTGCGCAATATTCCCTACTGCTGCCTCCCGTAGGAGTCTGGACCGTGTCTCAGTTCCAGTGTGACTGATCATCCTCTCAGACCAGTTAAGCGTCATAGCCTTGGTAAGCCATTACCTTACCAACTAGCTGATACTATATAGTCTCATCCTACACCGAAAAACTTTCCCTACTCAACTTGTGTTAAGCAGGAGTATAGAGTATTAGCAGTCGTTTCCAACTGTTGTCCTCTTGTGTAGGGCAGATTAACTATACCTTACTCACCCGTGCGCCACTAATCCACTTCTAGCAAGCTAGAAGCTTCATCGTTCGACTTGCATGTATTAGGCACGCCGCCAGCGTTCACTCTGAGCCAGGATCAAACTCTCCATAAAAATTATAGATAGTTTAATCTTTTTCTTCAAAGAAAAAGTTATAAAAGATCAAAAGAAAAGCTTTTAATCTTTTTAAATTAGATTGAATAGATTTTACATAATTACTTATGCCTAAATCTTTCTGGCTCAATCGATCACTTATTTAGATTTCAAAGATTGACTAATAAGATTTGAATAACAATACTAAGTTAAAAGAACAAAACAAAAAATCATTTTTAAAAGAAAAGTTTTTAAATTAAAAACAAGATTTATAAAAAAGCTTTTTAGTTTTAAATTAAAAAATTAAGAAAGTTAAAAACTCAAATAATTTAAAAACTTAAAAAATCTAAAATAAAGTTAATTTATAAAATCTACTCAGTTAGTGAAACTTTATAATTTAAAAGATTTTAAGTCCTTTTTTTCAAAAAAGGAAATGAAAGTATAACCAATTAAACTTAAAAGGGGATTAAATAAAGGATTAAATAATATAAATATTTGTGTAAGTATTTATATAAGTATTTGGTGGGTTAAAAAATGGGGGCTATATTTTAAAGATTATATAATTTAAAATTGCAAAAAGCAATCAGACTTAATTAAATATAAATTTAAAATAAGTATAATTTTAAAATATTTTATATCAAAGGAATAAAATGAAAAAAATATTTAGTGTTATTTTAGTTGCCTTGGTTGGCTTATTTTTAAACGCTTGCAATGATTCTAAAAACAAAGAAACAAATGCAAGCGTAGAATTAAAGGTTGGAACCGCCCCAAACTATAAACCTTTTAACTATAAAGAAAATTCAAAACTCACAGGTTTTGATACGGATCTAGTAGAAGAGATCGCCAAAAAAAATGGTATTAAAATTGTTTGGGTTGAAACCAATTTCGATGGGCTAATACCTGCTTTAAAAGCTGGTAAAATTGATATGATTGCCTCGGCTATGAGTGCAACGGATGAAAGAAGACAGAGTGTTGATTTTACTAAACCTTACTATATGAGTAAAAATCTTTATCTTAAACTAAAAAGTAACAATTTACTTCAAACGAAAAATGATTTAGAAGGTAAAAAAATAGGAGTTCAACTAGGAACTTTACAAGAAAATACTGCAAAAGCTATCAAAAATGCACAAGTGCAAAGCAATAAAGATTTAAATATTGCTATTTTAGCACTAAAAAACAACAAAATTGATGCTATTATCGCAGATGAAGATACTGCTAAAGGTTTTTTAGCTGAAAATCCAGACTTGATAAGTTTTTACCAAGAGATGGATGGTGGAGAAGGCTTTAGCTTTGCTTTTGATAAAAACAAACAAAAAGAATTGGTAGAAATTTTTGACAAAGGTATAGATGAGACAAAAACCAATGGATTTTACAATACTTTGATCAAAAAATATGAACTAGAGTAAGCGTGAAAATTCACGCTTATACAACTTAAATCTTCGTTGCGTTTTGTAAAATAACATTTCATACAAATTTACCCTCATTAAATAAATTTTTTTATAAAATAAAATTTAAATTCAAACCATATAGTTTTATAATAATCAGTATTTAATTATACTTTAAGTTTAAATATTTTAATATTCCGCTATTTTATTTTTATATTTTATATTATTATTAAAAAATAAAAAATATGAAATTAATTTCAAAATAAATCATTTTAAATAAGGAAGGAGAAAAATATTTGAGTAAAAATATTATTTTAAGCAAGGTGTCTACGGCGGGGGGGGGGATTAAAGAACCCTGTTTAAATTCTAAAAAAATAGTTTTATCTTTAGCTACTATTTCTTTTTTGGCA
>NZ_MJXM01000037.1:0-107876 GCF_001762775.1 Campylobacter sp. BCW_6464
AGATAAAGATGGCTATATGGGAAGTGATTTTAACAAAGCTGCAGGATTACCTGAAGATTTTAAAATACATAAATCTACTTTGGATGAGATTAAAAAAGCTGCTGAAAATGAACCTTATATTGCAGATATGAAACAATATTTTGGTGTAAGCGAGTATTATACTAATATCGATATGGCTGAAACCATAAAACAATATTATAATCTTTTTTCTAATGCTTTAGGTCAAAGTTTTCCAAATGATAAAACAAGTTTTAGCCAAGCAGATATAAATTCTATGCCTAAGGGGTATGCTATAAATGGAATAAAATCGATGGATTTTAATGATCCAAGCAATAGAATGAATATCACCCACTTAAGAGATTTCTCAAATTCTTCTATTACAAATATTTATCAAACCCCTGAACAAATGAAAGAAGCTGAAAGTTTATATATACAATCAGGATCTTTAATAGATGGCATAAATGGACATAGTTTTGGTTTATCTTTGGAAGAAATCAAAAATGTTTCTAAAGGTGAAGATTGGCAGTTTAATCCTGATATGTCAGTTTATCCACAAAATGAAGATGGAAGCTATTCTAAAGAAGCTTTATTTATGAGCTTTTTAAAATCATATGGTAGCGGACAACCCGTTGAGAGTCCAAAAACTACACTTAATCCAAAAGTAGAAGCTTACAATAGGGCTATGGCTAAAGAGAGTTTTAGTGGTCCTGCAATTAACATTGATAGTATTATGACAGGTAAAAGTGACTTTAAAAGCTTTTTTAGATACTGGGCAGAGCGTGGCATAGAAGAAGGTGATTTATATATGTATGAAAATAACATTCCTAAAGAATCTGCTATGGGTAATTGGGCTTTAGATGCTGAAATTAAACAAGCTCTTGCTAATGGCTGGAAAGCAAAACCTAGCACTATTGATTCCTACGCTGATTCTATAATGGATAGACTTAATAATCTTTTAGGACAAACTAGGGTTTAAAGGTTTTAATTTTTTAAGTTTGAAACAAATTGCTAATAACAAAATAAGATAAAATTAGTATAATTTTTTTACAAAAAATTTTGAAAGGAAATTATGAAAAAAATTATTTTGATTTTTATCTCTTTTTTTGCTTTAAATTTGAGTGCAAAAGATTTGGTTGTAGGAATGGAGCTTGGATATCCGCCTTTTGAAATGAGCGATAAAACAGGCAAAGCAAGTGGAATTAGTGTGGATTTTTTAGAAGCTTTTGCAAAGAAAAACGGCTATAAACTTGTAGTAAAAAATATCGCTTGGGATGGTTTAATACCTGCTTTAAAAACAGCCAAGATAGATCTTATCATGTCTTCTATGACAATTACCGATGAGAGAAAGAAAGTGGTGGATTTTAGCATTCCTTATGCTAAGGCAAATTTGGCTATTTTAACTCCTTTGAACTCTGATATTACAAATATCAAAGATTTAGATAAAAAGGGCAAAGTTTTGGCTTTAAAGCGTGGTTCTACAGGGCATTTATATGCGGTTAAAAATTTAAAAAATGCAACTATTAATTTATTTGATAAAGAAAATGCTGCTATTTTGGAAGTGATTCAAGGCAAGGCTGATGGATTTTTTTATGATCAACTTACGATTTATCGGACTTGGCAAAAGCATCAAGATACAACCAGAGCCATTTTAGCGCCTTTTCAAGAAAATCCTGAGTTTTGGGGTATAGCTGTAAGAAAAGGTGATGAAGCTTTAAAGGACAAGCTTGATAATTTCATTGATGAGAGTAGGAAAAATGGCTTTTTAGATTTTTTGGGCAATAAGTATTTAAAAGACATTAAAGAAGTTTTTAAGCAAAATAATATCACTTTTTTCTTGTAGGCTTTTAATAAAATATTGATAATTAATATTAATTTTATAAATTTTGATATACAATATCATTATCTAAATTTTAAATAAAAGGATTTAAGATAATGAAAAAAGTTGCATTTTTTTTGTTATTTTTGTTTTTATCTTGCACTGCACTAAACGCAGCTGGGGAGTATTGCAAATATGCTTATCAAGAAGATAGAGCTATACCTTTAATTTTAAATTATGGAATAAGATTGGGGGTAGTAGGTGCTGGGGTTGCGAATGCACCTGCACCGGGCGGAAGTGCTTACAATTCAAAAATTGACATGATGGCTGCAAGATACCACTAAGCTTAGTTTTTGGGTGTATTTTACAATGCTAGAATTTATTTTTACTCTTATTTTAGATTTTACTTTTTATTCTATCAAGACCCTAGAAAAAGTCTTTCTAGGGCGAACAGCCTTAGTAATTCTTTTTGTTGTTTTTATAGCTCTTTTTTGCGTTAAAGGCTTGTTTTTGTATATACTTTTAGCTTTAGAATTATTTTTGCTTTTGTATCTTTTTCTTGGAATTTTGTTTTTAAGATTTTATAAATCTTAGGTTACAAAGCTTTCCACAAGCCTTTGCACTAGCAAATTCCATCCATCCACTAATACAAAAATTAAGAGTTTAAAAGGTAAAGAGATCATAGTAGGAGGTAGCATCATCATACCCATAGCCATTAAAACTGAGCTTACAACCATATCTATGACTAAAAAGGGCAGGTAGATTAAAAACCCTATTTCAAAAGCGGTTTTAAGCTCTGAAATCATAAAAGCAGGAACTAAAACCGTAAGGGGAACATCATCTATGGTTTTGGGATTGGGTAGATTGCGTATACGATAAAAAAGGGCTAAATCTTTTTCTCGAGTATTTTTAAGCATAAAATCTTTAAAAGGCTTTGCTCCTTTTATAAAAGCCTCTTCATAGCCTATTTTTTCTGCTAAATAAGGTTTTATGCCTTCATTATAAGATTTTGTAGCTACAGGTTCCATGATAAAAAAAGTTAAAATTAAAGCCAAGGTTACTAAAATAGTATTAGGTGGCATACTTTGCGTCCCCATAGCTTGTCGCAAAAATGAAAATACCACAATAAGACGCAAGAAAGAAGTCATAACAAAAACTATACTTGGAGCGAGCGCAAGTATGGTTAAAACAATCACTATATTTAAAGTAGTAACAAGCTGATTAGGTGTATTGGGTGCACTTAAGCTTAAATTTACTGTAGGGATAGTTGCTTCAGCAGCAAATAAACTCATGCTTAAAAGTAAAAATAATAATATTTTTTTCAAAATTTAAAAACCTTTTTTTGTTTTTTACTAAAGAAATTTAAATTTTATCTTTTGATGACTAAAAACTAGTTTAAGGGTATTAGGATTTTAACTTTAAACTGCTAAAATAGTCTTTTAGACTTCTTAATAACAAAGGTAAAAAATGAAAACTTCTATTTTGATTTTAGCGGCAGGATTAGGCACTAGAATGAAATCACAAAAGCCAAAGGTTTTGCAAGAGCTTTGTCAAAAAAGTATGATTTTACACATTTTAAAAAAGGCTTTTGCTTTAAGTGATGATGTAAGTGTAATTTTATCACATCAAAAAGAACGCGTTGAAAAAGAAATTTTAGAATATTTTCCAAAAACACAAATTTTAGAGCAAGACTTGCAAAATTATCCAGGAACTGCGGGAGCTTTAAGGGGGTTTGAGCCTAAAAATGAAAGAGTGTTGATTCTTTGTGGCGATATGCCTTTGGTTGAGCAAACAAGTTTGGAAGCTTTGTTGAGTAATAATGCAAAATTAAATCTAGCAGTTTTCAAAGCAAGAGATCCTAAAAGTTATGGTAGGGTGGTGATAAAAAACGATAGTGTTGAAAAAATTGTTGAATTTAAAGATGCAAATACACAAGAAAAAGAGATAAATACTTGCAATGCTGGGGTTTATGTGATTGACTCGAGGCTTTTAAAAGAGTTTTTACCTTTGATTGATAACAATAATGCGGCAAAAGAGTATTATTTAACCGATATTGTAAAACTAGCAAAAGAAAAAGATGTGATGATTAAAGCGGTTTTTGTAGATGAAGATGAATTTATGGGGATTAATGATAAATTTGAACTCAGTATAGCTGAAAATTTCATGCAAGAAAAAATTAAAAAACACTGGATGCAACAGGGTGTGATTTTTCATTTACCGCAAAGCACTTTTATAGGTGCAGATGTTGAATTTGTAGGTGAATGCGAAGTATATGAAAATGTAAGGATAGAGGGTAAAAGTAAGATTATAAACTCTATCATTAAAAGTTCAAGCGTGATAGAAAATTCCATCGTAGAAAATAGCGATGTAGGGCCTTTGGCACATTTACGTCCAAATTGTGAGTTAAAAAACACTCATATAGGAAATTTTGTAGAATGCAAAAATGCAAAGTTAAATACCGTAAAAGCAGGGCATTTGAGCTATTTGGGAGATTGTGAGATAGATAGTGGAACTAATATAGGCTGTGGGACTATTACATGTAATTATGATGGGGTAAAAAAGCATAAAACCATCATAGGAAAAAATGTTTTTGTAGGTTCGGATACGCAATTTATCGCACCTGTAAAAATCGAAGATGAAGTGATCATAGCAGCAGGAAGCACAGTAAGTGTCAATGTAGAAAAAGGTGCTTTGTTTATCAATAGAGCAGAGCATAAGATGATAAAAGATTATTATTACAAGAAATTTCAAAAATGAAAACCATACTTTTGGCTATTAGTGGCAGTATAGCTTTTTATAAATCTTACGAGCTTATTTCTTTGTTTAAAAAAGAAGGCTTTAGGGTAAAAGTTTTGCTTTCTAATGGTTTGTTAAAATTTGCTAGCAAAATGAGTTTTGAAGCCTTGGCTGATGAGATT
Source organism: Campylobacter sp. BCW_6464 (assembly GCF_001762775.1). Taxonomy (NCBI): domain Bacteria; kingdom Pseudomonadati; phylum Campylobacterota; class Epsilonproteobacteria; order Campylobacterales; family Campylobacteraceae; genus Campylobacter; species Campylobacter sp. BCW_6464. The sequence continues at coordinate 4,735 of NZ_MJXM01000037.1, forward strand.
TTATGTGAGGAAAATGAAAGTTGGCAAAACTTAAACAATCACATAGCTTTTAGCAAGGATGTAGACCTTGTTTTATTTGCCCCTGCAAGTGTTAATTCTATCAATAAACTTGCTTTTGGTATAGCGGATAATCTTTTTATCCAAACCTTAATCGCAGCAAATAAACCTCTTATCATAGCTCCTGCGGCAAATACAAATATGTTTCATCATTTTAGCACGCAAAATTCTTTAAAGATGCTTAAAGAAAATAAAGCTTTGATTATAGAGCCTATTTGTAAAGTTTTAGCTTGTAAAGATGAAGGTGCAGGAGCCTTAGCTGAAGTTAAGGATATTTTCAGTATCACCAAAAGAGAACTTTTAAAAGAAAAGTTTTGGTGCGATAAAAGTGTAGTTATCACAGGTGGCGGCACAAGAGAAAGAATTGATGATGTGCGTTGTGTGAGTAATTTTTCAAGTGGAAAAATGGCAAAAGCCATAGCTGATGCTTTTTATTTTTTAGGAGCTAGGGTAAAATTTTTAAGCTCTGTGGAATTTGATACTCCTTATGAGCTTTGCAAATTTGAAAGTTCTAAGGATCTAAAAGAGCTTTTGGATAAAAATTTAAGTCATGATTTTTTGATTATGACGGCTGCAGTGAGTGATTTTATCCCTCAAAGTGTAAAAGGAAAAATTAAAAAAAATGAGCATTTACAGGGTTTAAACTTGCATCTATCTTTAAATGAAGATTTGCTTAAAACTTGCAAATTTCAAGGCAAAAAGATAGGTTTTAAGATGGAATTTGATTCTCAAAATGCCTTAGAAAATGCGAAAAAATCTTTAAAAGATAAGCAACTTGATATGATTTGCCTTAATATCATTGATCAAAAAAATTATTTTGGAAGCGATCAAAATGAACTTTATTTTATCACTTTAAATAATGAAAATAAAAGCACCTTGCAAAGCAAAGAAAAATTGGCATTTGAATTAGTAAAATGGTGTGAAAAATTATGAGTATGATTAATTCTACCTTACCTATACAAATGAAAGTTTTGGCTAAATCAGGCTATGGACACTATACGCTTTTGTTAAATCACAAAAAGATTCAAACCAAAAGCATGATAGAGCTTGAAATTGGTGCTGAATATTTAGCTGAACTTTATATGCAAAATGGTGGAGTTATACAATTTAAACATCTTTCAAAGCGTCCTAATTTCAAACCTTTTGAAGAGGGATTGGCTTTGATAATCGCTATTTTAGAGGATAAAATTTCTTATAAAAAATTCATCATACAAAATCTTTTAGCTTGTAAAGATATAGAGCGTTATCAGATATTAAAAGAAATGCTTTTTGCAAGTTTTGAAAATATTTATCATATTCCTTTTATCTTTGAAAATAAATCTTGTTTGTTTCAAATGCGTAAAAGAGCAAAATATTTAGAAATTTACTTATATTTTAGTGTTTTTGGAGCTTTGAAAATTTTGATAGATTCACAAGGTGTTAGCGTTTTTACACCTTTTGCCAAGGTACAAAAATTTTTAAACGAACATTTAGATTTTAATGTATCGCAAGAAAACAAGATTGAACCTTTGTTTGTTTTCAAAAGGCTTTTTGATTTTAAAGGATGAAAAATGAATGAATTAAAACACCTTGCTGTTGTTATGGATGGTAATAGGCGCTGGGCTAGGGCTAAGGGTTTTTTGGCAAAACTTGGATATTCCCAAGGAGTCAAAACTATGCAAAAATTGATGGAAGTTTGCATGGAAGAAAATATTTCAAATTTAAGCCTTTTTGCTTTTAGTACGGAAAATTGGAAGCGTCCTAAAGATGAAATTGATTTTATTTTTGAACTTTTAAATCGTTGTTTAGATGAAGCTTTAGAAAAATTTGAAAAAAATAATGTGCGTTTAAGAGCTATAGGTGATTTATCGCGTTTGGAATATAAAGTAAGAGAAAAAATTACCTTAGTTGAAGAAAAAACAAAGCATTGTGACGCACTTTGTGTTAATTTGGCTATAAGTTATGGCGCAAGAGATGAAATTATAAGAGCTGCTAAGCGTGTGATCGAAAAAAAACTTGAGCTAAATGAAGAAAATTTAACGCAAAATTTAGATTTACCTTTAGATGTGGATTTGATGCTTCGCGTTGGAAATGCTAAAAGACTTTCAAATTTCTTACTTTGGCAGTGTTCATATGCTGAAATTTATTTTAGTGAAACTTTATTTCCATCTCTTACCAAGAGAGAATTTAAAAGGATTATTAAAGAATTTAGAAATAGAGAAAGAACTTTTGGAAAATGATACTTTTCATAATAATTCTAGGGGCTTGTTTGGGTTCTTTTTGCGCAAGTTTGGCAAGTAGGATAATTGAAAAAAAACCTTTTTTTATCTCGCGCTCCTTTTGTTTTTCTTGCGATACAAAATTAAAATACTATGAAATTATTCCTATTTTTTCTTATGTTTTTTTAAAGGCAAAATGTCAAACTTGCAAATGTCATTTGCCTATTTTTTTATTAATCAATGAAATTTTAGGCATAATTTTGCTTATTTTGGTTTATTTTTTAAGTCAAAATTTTTATGATTTTTTATTTTTATCTCTATTTTTATTTAATCTTTTCTTGCTTTCTTTAATTGATATTAAACTCAAAGCCGTACCACAAATCTTACTTTGGAGCGCTTTTTTATTTGCTTTTTTTTACGCCTTTAGGGAAAGTGAAATTTTACATTTTTTGATTTTTAAAGAGTTTAGCAGAGGTTTTTTACTAAATGCTTTTAGTTTTGGAGGATTTGTTTTTTTATTAAAAAGTTTAGTTTTTTTTCTAATGAATTTCCAAAAAAAAGATGAAATTTTAGAAAATTTGGGTGATGCTGATATTATCATTATGTCTTGTATGGGTGGAATTTTAGGTTTTGAGTATGGATTTTTAGTATTATTTATAGCTTCTATTTTAACTTTGCCTTTTTTTATTTTTTTTAAAATTAAAGCAATAAAAGAGCAAGAACTTGCTATGATACCCTTTTTAAATATCGCTTTTGTGGCAGTTTTATTTTATAAAAACTTAGGATTATTCTAATGAAGCTTAGTTTAAGATATGTTTTAAATCAATTTTTAAGTACGAATTTATCTATATTTTTCGTACTTTTTGCTATTGTATCTATGGTATTTTTTATTCAACTTGCAAAACTTACTTCAAGTATAGAGATTAGTTTTTTGGATCTTTTAAAGCTTTATGGATTTATGTTGCCTAGAATTTTAATTTTTACCTTGCCTATATCTTTTTTTATTTCTTTAACTTTGGCTTTGTTTAGGCTTTCTAAGGAAAATGAAAGCATAGTGCTTTTTACTTTGGGATTTTCACCAATGATTTTGGCAAAATTTTTCCTTAAAATTGCAAGCTTGATTAGTGCTTTTATGCTTGTTGTGGCTTTGGTAATGATACCTATAGTATTTGAACTTCAGGATAACTTTGTAAACTATAAAAGCACTCAAGTGAAATTTAACTACAAAACAGGAGAATTTGGACAAAAATTTTTAGACTGGATGATTTTTATAGAAAAACAAGATAGTGATAAGTATGAAAACATAATTATGTATCGCCCTAAACATAAAGCAGATGATAAAGAACAGCTTATCATAGCCAAAGAAGCGCATGTGCAAAGAAAAGATGATAGCTTTGCTTTTAGCTTAAATCAAGGAAAAATGTATAATTTTGAGCAAGGTCAAAGTATTTTTAGTGGAGAATTTGATGCTTTAGTAGTAAATACTCAGTTTAATACAGACAATCTTCAAACAAAGAAATTTTATGAATACTGGAATGATTTAAACGAAAACCCACAAAGAGCAAGAGAATTTGTGATTTATACAACTATAGCCTTGTTTCCACTTGCTAGTACGCTTTTTGCGCTTTGCTTTGGTTTGGTTACTTATCGTTATGAAAAAGGCTATGTGTATTTAGGTATGTTTGGAGTGATTGCTATATATTTCGGACTTTTAAGTTCTTTTTCTCAACCTCCAATTTTGGCTTGCCTTGGAATTTTTTCTTTAAGTTTATTTGTTTCGGCTTATTGTTTTAAGAAAATGATTTTGAGTCGTTATTGATGAAAATAAAAATTATATTTTCTTATGATGGCTCTGCTTTTTTAGGTTCTGCTACTCAGCCTCATAAAAAAGGTGTTCAAGATGCTTTAAGTGGGGCTTTATCGCATTTGGGTATTTTTTCACCTCTTTTGATGGCTTCTCGTACAGATAAAGGAGTGCATGCAAGCTATGCTGTAGCTAGTGTAGAATGTGGAGATTATTTTACAAATTTAGAATATCTTCAAAAACAACTTAATAAATTTTCCCATCCTTTTATCCATATCAAAAAAATTGAAAAAGTAAAAGATGATTTTGAGGTAAGATTTGATGTAAAAAGTAGAGAATACCGCTATATATTTTCTCACTCTTCTTATAGTCCTTTTATGGCTTCTTATGTACATTTTTATCCTAAATTTGACTTAGATAAGGCTAATGAGCTTTTGGGTTTTTTTGTGGGAAAAAAGGATTTAAAGTTTTTTTGCAAAAGTGGAGGGGATAATAAAACGACTTTAAGAGAAATTTTTATTGCTAGAGCTTATGCTTATAAAGATTTTAGCATTTTTCATTTTAAAGCTAATGGTTTTTTAAGAGGGCAAATTAGATTAAGCGTAGCAAGCGTTTTAAAGGTTTTAGAAGGAAAAATGAGTGAAAAAGAACTCAAAGAACAGATTGAGGCTAAAAAGCAATACAATCACTTTTTAGCACCGCCAAATGGGCTTTATTTAAGCCGTATATGTTATTAAAAACTTTCATAGAAATTAAAGGCCTTTTGGGTTAAAATTTTTCTTATTTCTTCTTGATGTTCTTTGCCTTTGGTTTCTAGGGTAATTGAAATCATCGCATCGCCATAATCAAGCTTGGTGGAAAATCTATCATAGTCGATTTTTACTATATTTGCATTGGCTATTTTTAAGCTGTCTGTAAGGTGTAATAATGCCCCAGGTTTATCTACTAAAGTAACATGAATTTGCATTTTTCTATAGGATTTAAATAAACCTTTTTCTATGATGATATTTAGCATTTGTGCATCGATATTACCTCCGCTTAAAACTACGCCAATTTTTTTATGATTTTGTGTATTTATTTTTTGATGAAGTAGGGTGGCTACACTCGCAGCTCCTGCGCCTTCAACTATGATTTTATGTTTTTCAAGTAAAAACAATACCGCATTAGCGATTTCTTCATCATCAACTTGGATAAAATCATCTACGCATTCTAAAATAATGTTAAAATTAATAGGATTTGCATCACGCACAGCAATACCATCGGCTATAGTGCGTACGCTTTTTGCATTTTTGATTTTTTTAGCATGAAAACTTTCATACATTGCAGGAGCTCCTTTGGCTCCAACTCCGATGATTTTAATGTTTGGATTGATTTGTTTAGCTGCACTTGCGATACCACTTATAAGTCCTCCACCTCCAACAGGTGCGATAATCACATCAAGATCGCTTATTTCATCAAGCATTTCAAGCATCAAAGTTCCTTGTCCTGCCATTACAAATTCATCTTCAAAAGGATGAATAAAGCTAAGATTATTTTCTTTAGCATAAGAGGTTGCAAAGGCATAGGCTTCATCAAAATTATCCCCTTTGAGTATCACCTCTGCTCCTAAGGCTTTTGTAGCAGAAACTTTTAAGAGCGGAGTGGATTCTGGCATTACAATAACTGCTTTAATGCCAAATTTTTTTGCACTAATGGCCACGCCTTGAGCATGGTTTCCAGCACTTGCGGCAATGACTCCATGTTGTTTTTGTTCAGCACTAAGATTGGCTATTTTATTATAAGCTCCACGAATTTTATAAGCACCTGTAATTTGTAAATTTTCATTTTTAAGATAAATTTCACTTTGACAAATATCACTTAAAAAAGAAGAGTATATGAAAGGAGTTTTGTTTACAAACCCTGAAATTTGTTGTTTTGCTTTGTAAATTTTATTAAGCTCTAACACTATTTTTCCTTTGTTTTAAAATACGGATATTCTAGCATAATGCAACGATTTTGTATAAAATTTATATCTAATTTTTTACATTCTTTTTTGGCTGTTTCATTACTAATACCAAGTTGAAGCCATAGGTTTTTAATATTTTTTTCAACAAGCTTAGGAAGAATTTCTAGTGCCACTTCGCCTTTTCTAAAAAGTATAAGTGTATCGATTTTTTCTTCTATTTGATCTAAATTTCTATAAACTTTTTCATTTAAAATAAACTCTTCTTTAGGATAAATAGGAAAAATTTTATAATTTTTTCTTTGTAAAAATTCTGCTACCCTATAAGAAGCTTTTGTCTTATCTGGACTTAAAGCAAATATGGCAATATTTTTACTTGTATTTATAATATAAGAGATAGTTTCTTTTTCATTCATTATTAACCTTTGTTTTGGTATTTTATCTTAAATGATTAAAAAATTAACTAAAATGAATTCAAAAAATGAAAAAAGTGTTATAATATAGCAAATTCCGAAGTTTAATAAGGAGGGAAAAATGGAAGAATTTTATCCATATACTTTAACAATCCATCTTCTTTGTGCTATTTTGTTTATAGGTTATTTGTTTGTTGATGTATTTGTTTTGGGTGTAGTTAAAAAGAAAAATCCTAATTTTGACAAAAGTCTTTTTAGTGCTACTGGGGTTAAAATAATGCCTTTTGTGGTTCTTTTGCTTTTTTTAAGCGGAGGTGCTTTGGCAGGTTTTCATTTTAAACCTTTAAATTTACTTTTTGCTATAAAAATTATTTTGGCTTTTGGAATTTTATCTTTAGTTGTTTTTTCTTTATTTTGTCATTTTATATTAAAGAAGAAAAACCCGCTTGGTGCTTTTATCCATCCTTTTGTATTTGTGCTTTGTATCGCGATAGTAATACTGGCTAAATTAATGAATTATTTTTTTATACCTTGCTAAGAAATACTCCGCATTCAAGATGTGGAGTATTGGCAAATTGATCAAAAAGAGCAAACTCTTCCACTCTATGTGTTAGGCTTAATTCTTTTAAATTTTCTTTTAAAGTGATAGGATTGCAAGAAATATAAATAATATTTTCATATTTTTTTATTAAGTCAATTACGCTTTTATCAAGTCCTGCACGGGGTGGATCAACTAAAACATGAGAGAAATTAAAATCATCTAATCGAATATCTTTTAAACGAAAAAATTCTCTTTCTTTTTTGATAGCAAGACTTAATTCTTCGCTTGAAAGTCTTGCAAAGTGGATATTTATTGTATTGTTAAGTTTGCAATTTTTTAAAGCAAAATTAATATTGCTTTTTGAAATTTCAGTGGCTAAAATTTTAAAAAAGAATGGTGCTAAAGCTAAAGTAAAATTTCCATATCCACAGTAAAGCTCAAGTAAATCCATTCTTTTTTGAGTGCTTAAAATTTCACATACCCAAGTAATCATTTTTTCATTTATAGCAGTATTAGGCTGAATAAAACAATCGTTGTTAAATTCATAAAATATTTTTCTATCTTGAATATTTAAAGTTTGTCTTAGATTTTCTGTTTTAAAAATAAGTTTTTTGCCTTTACTTCTTGCTATAAGGTTGATATGAAGAATATTGCTTAAATTTTCTAAATTTGACTTTATATCTTCTATATTTTTATGATAAAGTAAAGTTATGCTAAGTTCTTGCTTTGTGGTTAAAAACTCCACGCCAAAAAGTTTTTCTTTTAATTTGCTATCTTGACGCAAGCATTCTAGAAGTTTTGGCATAAAAGCGCAAATTTTTTCATCAGCAAAATCTAAATATTCTATAATGTACTTTTTTTTGCTTTTTGGATCAAACATTGCATAAAAAAGCGTATCATTTTCATGATAAAATGAAAGTTCAGCTCTTGTACGATAATGTTTATCTTTTGAGGCAAAAAGTTTAAATTCTTTTGTATAAAATTCTTTAAAATATTTTTTTATGAAAGAGTGTTTTTCATCTAAAGTAAGAAAATTTCCAAAATTTTCAAGACTCATGGAACTTTCTTTCCGATGAGTCTTAATAAAAGCGCAATAAGTATGAAATTTAAAGGCAAGACAAACCAAACACTAAGTCCTAAAGATACAGGAATATATCCAGCGATTAAAGAAATGCCACAGATAAATAAAGCATAAGGAATTTGTGTTCTTACATGCTCCATATGATCGCATTTTGCACTCATAGATGAAAGGATTACATTATCTGAAATTGGTGAGCAATGGTTTCCAAAAATCGCACCTGTTAAAACGCAGCTTATATTAATAACCATATAATGATGCATAGCGTTTACATCCATACTATTGATTTTGGCGATTTCATGAGCTAAAGGCACAGCCAAAGGCATTAAAATCCCCATAGTTCCATAGCTTGTTCCTATGGCAAAAGAAATAGCTGAAGCAAAAGCAAAAATAGTAGCAGGTAAAATAAACTCAGGTAATTTATCTGCAAGCAAACTAGTGATAAATAAAGAAGTTCCTAGATCTTTTACTATACTTGAAAGCGACCAAGCAAATAAAAGTAAGACTATAGTAAAAATCATGGTTTTCCAGCCATATATCCAAGTTTCTACCGCTTCTTTAAGATTGAAAATTTTACGACGCACCCCGATAAAAATCGCTACAATAGCAGCAAACAAAGCAGCTTGGAATAACACCACAGAAGAATCAGCATTTCCAAAAGCAGCCCTAAAAGTTTCAAAAGACAAAGGATTGGCATTTGCTTTTGCAAGTTCTTCGCCTTCTAAAGTGCTAAGTCCATTAAAATAAAATCCTAATATAGCTAAAATGATTAAAGTAAAAATAGGAATAATAGCATCAAAAGCACGAATTTTAATACCTTCTTTTGGTGCTAAAAACTGATCTTCTAATTCAGCAGTATCTAGTGTGCCTGATTTAGGTAGAGGAGCAATTTGCCCTGTGGTTCTTGCACGCACTTCAGCCTTGTACATAGAACCAAACTCACGCCCCATGATTGCAGTCATGATTACAAAAAAAAGCATGAAGATATTATAAAAACGATAAGGTATGGTTTCGACAAAAATTCCAAAAGCACTAATATCGCTAATGCCTATGTGTTCATAAGCGGTTTTAATTAAGGAAACTTCTAAGCCTATCCAAGTAGAAATTACAGCTATTCCTGCTACGGGAGCGGCAGTAGAATCGATAATAAAGGCAAATTTTTCACGAGAAATTTTAAATTTATCCGCCAAAGGACGCATAATTGGACCTACGATCAGTAAATTAGCATAATCATCAAAAAATATTAAAAGCCCTAAAAACCAAGTGTTAACTTGAGCTGATACAGCTGATTTGGCTCTTTTGGCAAATTTTAATGCTACAGCTTTTGCACCACCCATTTTTGTGATAAGTGCTACAAGACCACCTATACAAAGAATTTGCAAAATGATTCCTGCATTTACTGGATCTGAAGTTGAGCCTAAGATGTAAGAAATAATCTTTGAAAAAGATTCTACTGCGGTATTATAAAAATTTACAAAAGCTAAATGTTGTGCTTTAAAAATATTTACAGAAAGGCTAAGTAGAAAAGTTCCGCTTAAAACCCCAGCAAAGAGTGATAAAATAACATCTTTTGTGATAAAGGCTAAAGCAATAGCAACTAAAGGTGGTATAAGCGTAAAAGCTCCAAACAAATTAGCATTTGCAGCTGCTTCTGAGGAGTTTGCAAATGCAACTAAAGGTAAAAACAATAAAACTAAAAATTTATTCATTCATCTCTTTCTATATAAAATCCATTCCAAGTTTGTGTTACCGGCATAAGCTCGATTTCATTAACATTAATATGGCTTGGTAGGTTAATGATAGACATTACTACTTTGGCAATATCATTAGCACTGATAAATTGCGTATTTTCATACACTGCATCAGCTTTTTGGATATCTCCTTTAAAACGCACTTCACTAAATTCAGTTTTGCAAAGTCCTGGAGCAATGTTTGTTACTTTGATATTGCTTCCTCTAAGATCATTTCTTAAGGCCAATGAAAATTGTCCTACAAAGGCTTTGGTTCCACAATACACATTGCCTCCAAAATAAGGATTGCGTCCCGCAACTGAACCTAAGTTAAAAATATAAGCATTTTTTTGTTTACGAAGTATAGGAATAACAGCTTTTGCAATATATAAAAACCCTTTGATGTTTGTATCTACCATAGTGTTAATATCTTCAAGGTTTAATTTATCAAATTCATCTACCCCTAAAGCTAAACCTGCATTATTAAAAAGCACATCAATTTCTTGAAATTCTTTGGGTAAATTTTCAATAGCCTCAAAGATTTCTTTTTGATTTCTTACATCTATGCAAAGCGTGTAAATCTTATCTTTGTGAGCATTTTTTAACTCTTCTAGACGCTCTTTGCGTCTAGCAAGGGCGATTACTTTGTAGTCTTCTTGTATAAAAGCTTCAACGCAAGCTCTACCAAAACCTGAACTAGCTCCTGTAATAAATGCGGTTTTCATTCTAAACTACCTCTGTAAAATAGATTTTCGTTTGCTTTTAAACCCAAGCTTTTTAGATAATCAGCATTTTCTTTTTTACCTGCTGCTAGCGCAAAGTCAAGTGCATTAAAACCAAGATCATCAACAGCATTAAAATTTGCTCCTTTTGAAATAAGAAGTTTTAAAATTTCAACATTTCCATAGGCTGCAGCATGCATTAAAACATTTTTTGAAGTGTGCTCTAGAGCACAAAATGTAATAAAATAAGGCGTATTTGAACCTATGTTCGCACTTAATGCTAATTTTTCATTGTTATTAATATATTTTTGATTAACATTTGCTCTATTATCAAGAAGTAGTTTTATGATATCAAGGCGATTAAACTCTATGGCATAAAAAAGTGGGGTTTTACCAAAGGCATTGGCTTGATTAACATTCGCTCCATTTTGGATTAAAAAATTTGTATTTTCATAATTTTCCAATGCGTAAAAAATAGCACTTTCATAACCTTCGTCAATCCTAGCACCAAAACGAATCAAAAGTTCTAAAATTTCTTTTTCTCTTTGATTTAGAAGCGCTGCTTGCAAGGCTATCGTAAGATCATCTTGGCTTGGATTATTTGAAAAAATAAAATCTTGTATATAAGATACCGAATAATTTTTATTTGACATGATTTTTGCTAAAGGACTAATGTCTTTGTAAATTTTTGTTTCACCAACAGCCCAATTTAAAAATTCGTTTAAGGCATTGCTAGCATAGTAAATATTACTACCTTTGTCAAAATTAAAATTACTTTCAAAATACTTTTCTAAAGGTTCTATAGCATTGTTATATTCTTTCCAAAAAGCTTTGTAAAGTCTAAAATTTCCTATACTTTGATATGCCCAATATCTAAAATAAGATTTTAAAATGTCATATTTTTTTTCTAAATTTTCGGGTGTATCTAAAGTTTTTTGATAAGCGATGGGATCGATAGCTATTTTTAATAATAAAAAATCAAATTGTTGTAATTTGGGCAAATAAGCCACACCATTACAAGAGCTATTGCTTCCGCGAATTTCATTGGAAATCGCATAGAGTTTTTTTGTAAAATCTTGATTTTTTAAAGATTCTTTACAGCTTGAAGCTATATTTAAATAATCTAAATTTGAACTTTTATTTAGCAATGTTTTATTATTTTTAATGTTGTCGCAGTTAATGGCATCGCTAGCCATTAAACTTGCAAAACAACAAAAGGAAGTGAATAATAACTTCAATATTTTTCCTTTGAAAATTTTAATTTTGTTATTTAATCCAAATAAGTATTAAATTTGAATTAATTTTCAAGTTTGAAATTTTCAATCTCATTAAAATTTAAATATCTATAGATATTTGCCTTATGCTCATCACTTAGTTTTTCGCTGACAATTTGTAAGTATTCTTCCTTGCTTGGAATTTTACCCAAAATCGCACAAACTGCCGCAAGTTCTGCACTGCCTAAATATACTTTAGCACCCATTCCCATACGGTTGTCAAAATTTCTTGTAGAAGTTGAGAAAACTACAGCTCCATCATTTACTCTAGCTTGATTACCCATACACAAAGAACAACCAGGAACTTCTATTCTAGCACCTGCTGCACCAAAGATGCTGTAATAACCTTCATTAATAAGTTGTGCTTTATCCATTTTTGTTGGAGGCACTACCCAAAGTCTGGTTTTAAGTATGCCTTTATCTTTTAAAATTTCTCCTAAAGCTCTATAATGTCCTATGTTTGTCATACAAGAACCTACAAAAACTTCATCTATATTTTTTGGACGCTTATCATCGGCTAAAATTTCGCTTAAGGTTGCCACATCATCAGGGTCATTTGGACAAGCTAGGATTGGCTCTTTAATGTCATTAAGATTAATATCTATAATATAAGCGTATTTTGCATCTTTATCTGCTCTTAAAAGAGTAGGGTTTTTAAGCCATTCTCTCATTTTTTCAGCCCTTCTAGCAAGGGTAGCTTTATTCTCATATCCTACTTCTATCATAGCTTCAATTAAAGAAATATTGGATTTGATATATTCGCTTACACTTTCTATGCTTAAATCCACGCTGCAAGCAGCTGCAGATCTTTCAGCACTTGCATCACTAAGTTCAAAAGCTTGTTCGACTTTTAAGTTTGGCAAGCCTTCTATTTCTAAAATTTTTCCTGCAAAAATATTTTTCTTATTTTTCTTTTCAACGGTAAGTTGTCCTTGTTTGATTGCATAATAAGGTATAGCATTAACCAAATCTCTTAAGGTAACTCCAGCTTGTAATTCCCCGCTAAAACGCACTAAAACACTTTCAGGGACATTTAAAGGCATAGAACCAGTAACTGCAGCAAAAGCCACAAGTCCACTTCCCGCAGGGAAAGAAATTCCTATAGGAAAGCGTGTGTGAGAATCCCCACCCGTTCCTACGGTATCTGGCAATACAAAACGATTAAGCCAAGAGTGAATAACCCCATCACCTGGTTTTAAACTTACCCCACCACGACTTGTCATGAAATTGGGCAAGGTTTTATGTAAATTTGAATCGCTTACTTTTGGATAAGCAGCTGTATGGCAAAAGCTTTGCATCACAAAGTCTGCATTAAAACCTAGGCTTGCAAGTTCTTTAATTTCATCTCTAGTCATAGGACCTGTGGTATCTTGAGAGCCCACAGTTAAAGTTATAGGTTCTATATACATACCTGGACGCACGCCTTCAACTCCACAGGCACGACCTAGTATTTTTTGAGCCAAGGTATAACCACCGCTTGAAGATTTAGGTTGTTCAGGTTTGGTAAAGATATTTTCACTTTCCATTCCTAAAAATTCTCTAGCCTTAGTACAAAGCCCGCGACCTATGATAAGTGGGATTCTTCCTCCTGCTCTAACTTCATCTAAGAGAGTGTTTGGACTGAGTGTAAATTCTGCAATTATAGAGTCATTTTTTATGATTTTTCCCTCATAAGGATGAATTTCAAACTCATCGCCCATTTCTAAGTTTGTTACATCACAGATGATAGGTAAAGCCCCGCTATCTTGAGCAGTGTTAAAGAAAATCGGTGCTATAGTTGAACCCATTACTATACCACCGCTATGCTTGTTTGGCACACCTTCTATTTCTTTTCCTAAATGCCATTGTATAGAATTTATTGCCGATTTTCTACTTGAACCTGTTCCTACAACATCACCTACATAAACTACTTCGCGACCGCTTTTTTTAAGCTCTTTGATTTTTTCTAAGGATCCTGCTTGTCTTACCTTTAGCATGGCATTTGCATGCAAAGGAATATCGCTTCTTGTAAAAGCATCTCCTGCAGGGCTTAGATCGTCGGTATTTGTTTCGCCTGCTACTTTGAAAACTATACATTTAATCACTTGAGGTAATTTTTCTTTTTTGTTAAACCAGTCCGCATTTGCCCAGCTTTGTAAAACTTCCTTAGCGTGTGGATTGTTTTTGCTAAGTTCAGCTATGGTATGAAAATTATCATGAACAAAAATAATATTTTTCAACACTTCTGCAGAATCTTTGGCTATGTTTTCATCTTTTAAGGCATCGATTAAAACTTTAACATTATATCCGCCTAGCATAGTTCCAAGCATTCTTAAGGCTCTTTTTTTGTCTATATTTGGAGCACTGATTTTGCCTTTAAGTATAGAATCTAAAAATTCACATTTTACTAAAGCTGCATCATCAACACCAGGATTTACTCTATTTTCTAAAAGATTTGCAAGCTCTTCATTATTTTCATTTTCAAGTAGTTTACAAAGTTCTTTAGTTTGATTTACATTTAAAGGAAGGGGTGGTATACCCAAAGCGGCTCTTTCTTCAACAAGTTTATTGTATTCTTGCATAAAAGACATTTTCTACTCCTTAAATATTTTTTATTATAATTGTAGCTCTTTGAAGGATAAAAAATGTTTAAAGTTTATTATAAAATGCCTTTATGTTACCTATCTTTACATAGTGATGGAAAATTTTTAACTAGAGTCGATTTTTGTAATAATAAAAGATCAGAAAAAAATTGTAGTTTGCTTGACTTAGCAAAATATGAACTTGATTTATATTTTACTCATAAGCTTAGAAAATTTAGCATTCCTGTTTTGATACAAGGTACAGATTTCGAATCAAAGGTTTATAAGGCTTTAATGAAAATTCCTTATGGTAAAATAGCTACTTATAAAGATATAGCAGAAAAAATTAATCATCCAAAAGCTTTTAGAGCTGTCGGAAATGCAAATTCTAAAAATCAAATTCCTATTTTTATACCTTGTCATAGAGTTATTGCAAGCAATGGCATAGGAGGATATAATGGAGGGCTTGAAATAAAAAGATTTTTGCTTGAAAATGAAGGAGTGAATTTAAAATAAGCTTGGGGTTTGATTTTCTTTGTTTTCAAATTCTTGCTCAAAAATATCATAATTTTCAAGAATTAAACAATATTTAAAATTTTTTAATTTTCTTAAATCTGAAAGCTGATTATAGGAAAAATCGCAAAATAAAGAATTTTTAGAAGCAATTTTAAAGTCTTTTATGTTTTTAAATTTTTCTTTCCAGAATTCAAAGGTATTTTGGTTGTTGCTTACAATAAACGCTTGAGAGCTTGAACCAAAAGGAGTGATTTCAAATTTATCGTCAATAAAATAAATTTTAAAATCATCAATCTTATTAAAGTCAAATATTATTTTTTGATTTTTTTCTTTTAAAAAAGAAATAATTTTTGCAAAACTATTTGCGTAAAAAAAAGGCAAATTAAGATTTTTAAAATATAAATTTTCACAAATCAAAGTTGTAAAAAAGAAGCTAGATCGCGATAATAAAGTAAAATTAGCATCTTTTAGACTATGAGAATAGGCGCAAAGTTTATTTAAGTAATTTTCTTCACAGTAACAAAAAATTTCACCCTTTTTTGCTTTGATTAGTTTTTCAAAATCAGCAAAAATATTTCCTTTTAAAATGTTAAAATAAAAAGCCTTGCAAAGACTTAGTTCGTAAGATTTAAAAAGCAAAAATTCACATTCTTTATCTTCACAAAAAAAGCGTAAAAATCTTACAAGAGCTTGTTCTAGATTTTCTACTCTAAAGTAAAAAATGTCTTTATCTTCAATAGCAATGTCATTTTCTGTAATTATAGCATAAGCGCCTTTTTTTATAGCTTGGGCAATTTCTTTTTTATCGTTATTAAAGAAAGCAAAGCCTGCTTTAAGTTCGTTTAAATTTATGGCAAAACCTTCCACACTTAAAACGCTACCTTCATGAATGAGCGTTGCGTTTAAAAGTTCACCTAAATTGCTAATTTGCATATTTTAGCCTACTAAAGAACCGTTATGTACAAGTTGTTCAGGGGTAATTAAAACAAGTTTATCTCCGCTTTTTGCAGAAAGTATCATGCCATCGCTTTCATGTCCAAAAATTTTAGCTTTTTTAAGATTGCTTATAACGCAAACTTGTTTACCGATTAAATCACTGGCTTTATAGTATTTGGCTATGCCTGAGAGTACTTGACGGATTTCTTTATCGTCAAGTTCGAGTTGAAATTTCAAAAGTTTTTCACTCCCTTCTATATTTTGACAATCAAGCACCTTAGCAACTTTGATTTCAATTTTTGCAAAATCATCGATTTTTATTTTAGGACTTTCTTCTTTTTTAGGTTCTTCTTTAATTTCTTGTTTTAAAAGAGCTTTTTCTACTTTTGGAAATAAAGCTTCGCAAGGATTTGCTTTAAAATCTAAAAGTTCATTATCAAGTATCATTTTTGCATAATTTGTAGATGAAATTTCAAAATTTAAAGCTAAGGCCACCTTTTGACAAGACTTTGGTAGAGTAGGGCTTAATAAAAGGCTTGTTTTGGCTAAAATATTTGCACAAAGTGCAACTAAAGCGTTAGCTTGTTCGTGTTTGTTTTCTTTGGTTAAATTCCAAGGTTCGTATTTGCTAATGGCTAAATTTGCTACGCTTAAAGCCTTGAAAAGTTCTTCTAAATAACGATTACACTGTAAGTTTTCTAAAAATTCTACTGCTAAATTTAAGTGTTCTTTTGCTTGATTTAATTCAGCATTGTAAAATTTTAAAACACCTTCTTTTGAAATATTTCCTTGAGAATATTTTGTACTCATACCTATAATGCGATTAAGTAAATTCCCAAATTCATTGCTTAGTTCAGCATTGATACGATTTATCAGCATATTTTCGCTAAAATCCCCATCATTGCCAAAAGGCACTTCTCTAAGCAAGAAATATCTAAAAGCTTCGCTTCCATAAGCATCAACTATTTCTTTAGGTTTTACAACATTGCCTTTAGATTTGCTCATTTTTTCACCTTCTTTAGTCCACCAGCCATGTGCACCTATAAATTTTGGTAAAGGTAAATCCACGCTCATTAAAAAAGCTGGCCAATAAATGGCATGAAAACGCAAGATATCTTTTCCTACTAAATGCACATGCGCAGGCCAAAATTTAGCATTTTCTCCCTTGCTTTGAAAATCAAGCGAACTTATATAGATAAAAAGTGCATCAAGCCATACATAAATAATATGTTTATCATCATTAATTTCTTGAGGCAGTTTAATCCCCCAATCAAAACTTGTTCTTGTAATGGAAAGATCTTTAAGGCCGCTTTGGACAAAATTTATAAGTTCATTTTTTTTGTTTTTTGGTAGGATGGGATCTTTTTCTTCATACCATTGTAAAATTTTATCTTGATATTTTGAAAGTTTGAAAAAATAGCTTTCCTCTTTTAAAATTCTAGTTTGTTTGCTACAATCCGGACAAGAACAATCATTGATAAGCTGACTTTGAGTAAAAAAGCTTTCACAAGAAATACAATAGTGTCCTTCGTATTCATCTTTATAAATATCACCTTTTTGCCACATTTTTAAAAACATAGCTTTAACAAATTCAATATGCCTTGTATCAGTTGTTCTTGCGTAAATATCATAGGTGATTTCAAATTCATCCCATAATTTTTTAAATTCAAAACTGATTTTATCAGCATATTCTTGAGGAGTGGAATTTCTTAGTTTGGCAGCTTCTTCGATTTTTTGTCCATGCTCATCTGTTCCTGTTAGAAATCTTGTTTCATGTCCTTGCAAACGATAAAATCTTGCTAAAGTATCGGCTATGATGGTAGTATAAGCATGACCTAAATGAGGTACATCATTTACATAATAAATTGGTGTTGTAATATAACGCATTTTTTTCCTTTAAAAGTCAAATCCGCCTTCGGTTTTACCCTTAGACATACTATTATAGACTGCATCAACATAATTTTTTCTAGTTTGGCAGTTAAAAATTTCATTGCAATTATAACAAGAGTTTAGGTTTTTTGAGTTTTGACATGAAAGTAAAATTTCTTTCTTTTTATCCATATCTTGCTCAAATTCATCTCTAGTTTCATTCATTGTAAGCCTTTAAAAGTTTTGAAATTTCATATTCTGAGCCAAAAAAACAAGGAGTTGTCGCATGGATTTTATCAAATTCAAGTTCAAGCAAGGAGTGATTTTTTCCATTTGTAGTTTTTCCGCCTGCTTTTTCTATGATAAAGGCTAGAGGAAAGACTTCAAAAAAAGCACGAAGTTTGCCATTAGGCGCATCTTGTGTTGCAGGATAACTAAAAATCCCACCCCCTTTTAATAAAATTTGATTGATATCGCTTACCATAGCCCCAGAATATCTTAA
Organism: Campylobacter sp. BCW_6464; assembly: GCF_001762775.1. Lineage (NCBI taxonomy): Bacteria > Pseudomonadati > Campylobacterota > Epsilonproteobacteria > Campylobacterales > Campylobacteraceae > Campylobacter > Campylobacter sp. BCW_6464. The sequence goes on from NZ_MJXM01000037.1 coordinate 22,878, forward strand.
GCGATATCCTTCATCAAAAAGACTTTTGACAAATTTAGCGTGTTTTTCTTCCCAAAATTTTTGCGTTCCGCCTGTAGCATTAATTTTGCCTTTTTCATTCATTTTAAGATCTTTTATAAAAATAAATTCATTATTTGCATTTAGGCGATAAAGTTTTGGTTGATCTTTGCAAATCACAAGTTCTAAGCGCGCTCCATACATACTATAAAGTGCAGCTCTTAAATTTTTGGCATTTGCTTTTTCTTCATAGATGGCAAAAATAGAACCTATAGCAAAATTAACATCCATTAAGCTAGAACCGTCTAAAGGATCATAAGCTACGATAAAATTTGCTTTTTTATTAAGCGTTAAAATTTCGTCTTTTTCTTCACTTATGATGGCTTTAATGCTTGAACATTGACTTAGGGTTTTTGTGATGATTTCATCGCTTAAAACATCAAATTTGAGTTGGGTATCGCCTGTAAAATTTTGATTTTGACTGTAGCTTGTATCGGGAAATTTTAAAGCGTTAGAAATTTCTAAAACAGCTTTTTGTATATAAGAAATCACTTCTTGCATTTTATAATTCTCCTTGTAAATTTTTAGCATTTTTAAGTATATATTGACAAATAGCTTGTATATCGTTTAAATCAAGCCAAGTAAGATAAGGGTGAGAAATTTTTTCATAGCTTGCAATGGCGTTTGAAAAAGTAAAATAACTTTCATCAATTTCTTTGCAAAATACGCTAATGCGTGGTAAATCAAGAGTTTTCAATCCTTCAACCAAACAAATGTCAAAATCAGGGCTTAATTTTAAAGCTTTTAAAATATCTCTATTTTCATGAGAAAAAAAAGTTGTTCTTGTAGGGCTTAAAACCATGACTTCAGCTCCGCTTTGAAAAAATTTAAAACTATCTTTACCGTTAAAATCAAATTGAGCTTTATCGGCAGGATCATGTTTAATGATTAAAACTTTTAAATTTTGTTGCAAAAAATTATCAGCTATTTTGGTGATGAGTGTAGTTTTTCCTGAATTTGAAGGCCCGCTAAAAGCTATGATAAGTTGTTTCATAAAATATACTCTTAATTTTTTTGTAAAATTATATCTTTTTAAACCAAAAAATAGGGTTAAAAGGCTACAATAATACTAAAAAATATGGAAAAAGAATGAAAATTTATAGTGTAATTTTAGGTGCTTTTTTGCTTGGAGCTTGTTCTTTAAAAGATCAGGCGATTGTGGATACAAATTTAAAATCTCAAACTTTAATGTTTGCTCAAAAATACAAAATCACACAAGATAAGATTAATGCCATTGTAACCATGTCTTATTTAAACCCAATTCTAGACAAGATAAGTAAAGATGATGTATTGGCCTTGTCTTTTACTCCAAATACATTAAAAATTCAAAATTTAGAAGTTTTTATCAATAATAAAAAAGCTAATATTGAAAAACTGGATGATGAGTATTTAAAATATATAATACAAAATAACTATACTGATTATTTTAAAGTATCTCTTCCTAGTGTCAAGGAAGAGACTAGGCTTGTAGCTAAGATTTGTTTAGATCATTTGCCTTGTTTTGAATTAAATTTTCAAAAATATCCGAAATCTTTATACTATCGTTCAGAAGATGTCGATACACAATATAATTAGCTAGAACTTTTTTTCCGTAAATTCGGCTTTCTTGATAAGGAACTAGCTCCATAGACAAGAAAGGTTCAAATTTGCCCGTCTTAAACATATCATTTCTTGCAAGCATACGGTTAGTAAATCCTATACCACCATTATAAGCATAAGCGACAAAAAGTGGAGATTTTAAACGTGATTCAAGGTAATTTAGATGATAGTTTCCAAAGTAATATGCTATTTCAGGTTTAAACATAAAATCTTGATCGAAATTTGGAATTTTTAATTCTTTTTCTCCTATGTGATTGGCTAAAAATGGCATAAATTGCATCATGCCTAAAGCATAAGAAACTGAAATAGCAGTTGGAATAAAACGACTTTCTTGTCTGGCAATAGCCAAAATTAAAGCTTGTCTTGTTTTATTATAGTCTTTTATATTGTCATAATAAGGCATTATAAAATAATGTTTTTTAAAATTATTTTTGCGTTCTAATATGTAAGCATAAATAGGCAAGGTTTCTTGTGTGTCAAATTCTTTTGCCAAGACATCTAGTTGACTTGCATTAGCATCGCGAATTTGTTTGTTTATTTTTTGCCAAGCAAAAGGATCTTGCATATTAAAATTATTTTTTTTCTTGCTTGGATTAAGGCTTTCTATCTTTGGAAAAGGTGTGTTAGTAAGTTCTTTTGCGTAAAGACTATAAATATTTAAAGAAGAACTTTGCGATAAAGTTTTTAAATCTTCTTCATTGTTTTTAATCAACCACATCCAAAATATAGCATTGTCTTTATTGCTTTGCGATTTAAAACTTTGAGCCGCCTTTTTAAAAAAGTCATAAGCAAGCTCTGTTTTATCATAAGTTAAGGCATTGACTCCTAAATAGAAAGCAGAATCTTCACTTACATTTTCAGGATTTATTTCTAGCATAGAATGTCTAAATTTTGGATTTTCTTTTTTAATAATAATATTTTGTGCAAAATCTTTAAAACCAATGTGGTTTGGTAGTTTATTGACTAAACTTATATTTAAATCTAAGTCGTATTTTTTAGAATAATTATAAAGTTTAAAAAAACCATTAATATCTTCTTTTTGTACCATATAGCTCATAGGATCAGAAGTATTAAAAGCTAGCAATAAATTTGTCAAATCAGGTCTTTGATTTTCAAAGGTTTGAGCTAAAGTAGTTCGGTCTTTGGAATTTAAACTCGCTATAAAAACTAATGAATTTAAGCGCACACTTTGACAAGTTAAATTTGCATCTAAGATAGTATTTGCTGTATAGGTATAGCATTTAGCATATTTTGGGTTGATATAAGGCTTTAAAGGGATGATTTTTTCAAGTTCGGATTTAATTTTTCCTATATAGCGAAAAATATGAGAATTTAAATCCTGTGCATCTTTTTTACTGATTTTATTTTTTTCTAAAAGCCTATAAATATAATAATCCTTAGCAAGTGAATTTTCTTCTTTTTTGAGTTTTTCTATGCTATATTGTGTAGCATTTAAACTTGAAAAAATAAATAAAAAAACGAGTATTTTTTTTATCACAATATACTCCTTAAGATATTCCCAAGAAAAATACCAAGAAACTGCAATGCTAAGACTATAATCAAAGGTGCAAGATCAATATTACCAATGCGTGTTGGAATTTTTCTAACTAAGGCGTAAGCAGGGTAGCTTAGTTTATATAAAATTTGCACTATAGGATTATAAGGATCAGGATTTACCCAGCTTAAAAGTGCCGTGATAATAATAATCCAAGTATAAATGTTAATGACAATTTGTAGTACTTGAAAAATAGAAATAATAAAAGAGTCTATAACCATAATTAAATCCTTGCTAATTCGTGAATAAAATTTTTAATATAAGGATAAAGATCGCTAAGCTCAGGTCCGTGAATATTTCCTGTTAAAATTATCCTTAAAGGCATGAAAAATTTTTTACCTTTTAAGCCGCTTTTGCTTAAAAGTTCATTTTTAAAATCTTCATAGTTTTCAAAAAGTTCAATATCTTTTAAGAGTTCTTTTAAAATTTTACATTCTGTTTCAAACTCTCCAAAGTCTTTTGTGTTGAAAATAGCTCGCATTTTTTCTTTAAGTTCTTTTGTGGTGCTTGCTTCTTGAGTGTAAAATTTAGCAAGTTGTGCAAGATCTTTGTTTAAATCTAAAGTTTTATTAAGCTCATCATCTTTTATCATTTTGATATGTTCACGATTAATTTGCAAAAGTTTTTTAAGATCAAATCTTGCTGGAGCTTTTGAAACTTTAGAAATATCAAACCATTTTATAGCTTCTTCTAAGGTAAAAATTTCACAAGGAGTTTTATTGCCTAGCATGATAAGATAATTTGCGATTGCACTAGGTAAAATTCCACTTTCAAGTAGCCATTTTACAGAAGAATGTGCTTCTCTTTTGCTCATTTTAACACCTTCTTCGTTTAAAATGATAGGCAAGTGCGCATAAGTTATGGCTTTGTTATAGTCTAAACTTGCGCGGATATGTTCTTGTTTTGGAGTGTTTGAAACATGATCTTCTCCGCGTATAATACAAGTAACATTTTCAAGCATATCATCAACCGCACAAGCAAAATTATAAGTTGGAGTTTTATCCGTTCTCATAATCACAAAAGAGTCTATATTTTCAGGTTCAAAACTTAATTCACCTTTGATAAAATCTGTAAATTTCATAGTGTGAGTAGGTTTTTTAAGACGGATAACAAAGGGTTTTTCACATTCTAAAACATCGATATCGGCTAGTTTTTCACAAGTGCCATCGTAGCGATAAGCTTTACCTTGTTTTTTAGCTAGCTCTTTTTTTGCTTCAAGTTCTTCTTCGGTGCAAAAACAAGCAAAAGCTTTCTTTTCACTTATAAGTTTTAAAGCCATTTGGCGATGGAATTTTAAATTTTCACTTTGTATATAGTAATGCTGCCATGAAATACCAAAAAGATTTAAAATTTCTTTGATTTCTTCTTCTTTTCCTGCTATATTTCTAGCCTTATCAGTATCTTCAATACGTAAGATAAAATCCATATTTTTTTGTCTTGCACAGATATAATTAAAAATTGCTGCGCGTAAATTTCCTATGTGCATATCACCTGTGGGAGAAGGTGCAAAACGGTACATTTTATAGCCTTTAAAATTATTTAAAAGTTTATTATAACAGAAAAATTTATACGGATATTTAATTTTACTTGGTTATAATACTTTTATGATATTTTTAATTTTTTCTTTCATTGTATTATTGATTTTTGGCTTAGCAAATGTTTATATTTATAAAAGATTAATCAAGAAAATTACTCTTTTTAAGTATTTTTATAAAATTTTTGCCTTTATTTTTATTGTGCTTTTTTTAGCCCAAGCTGTGTTTTTAATATTTCGTAGAGATGAATATTTAAGTGATACTTGGTATGAAATTTTAGCCATGCTTTATGCGCCAACTTATTGTTTGTTTTTTATGACTTTAGCTTGGGATTTTATTAAATTGATTTTAGCTCTTATGGGTAAAAGAGATAAAAAATATAATCTTATTTTGCGTTTGATTTTTGAGCTTTCTCTTATAGTTTTAAGTGTGTTTTTAATTTATATAAGTATAAATAATGCTCTAAAAACACCTGAAGTAAAGAGTGTTGATGTTGAAATACCAAATCTTAAACAAGATTTAAAAATTGTCATGCTTACTGATATACATTTGGGTAAAAATTTGCATGAAAATTTTTTAGATAAGCTCATCACTAAAGTGAATTTGCAAAGTCCTGATATGGTTGTAATAGTAGGAGATCTGATTGATACTAATCCTAAAGATTTAAAAAATTACATCTCAAAACTTAATGATTTTAATTCCACTTATGGAACTTTTTATGCCTTGGGAAATCATGAGTATTATCATGGTATCAATAAAGTTTTGGATTTACTTAGAAAACATACTAATATGAAAATTTTAGTCAATCAAAATTTAGATTTAGGTTTTATAAATATTGCTGGACTTGGAGATTTAGCCGGGCTTGATAAGGGTTTATATGCTCCTGATTTAGCAAGAATAAAAGTGGATTTAAATACAAGTAAAGCTAGTATTTTACTCACACATCAACCCAAAACAGCTTTGCTTTATGATTTAAGTGATTTTGACCTTGTTTTAAGTGGGCATACGCATGGAGGGCAAATTTTTCCTTTTATGTTTTTAGTTAAACTTCAACAAGGTTTTGTTCATGGGCTTTATGATTTAGGAGAAAAAACTAAGCTTTATGTGAGTAGTGGAGCAGGATTTTGGGGGCCAAGTCTTAGAGTTTTTGCTCCGAGTGAAATAGTGATTTTAAATTTAAAAGGAAAAAAATGAGTTTTTCAAAAGAAAGTTCGAGACTTTTTGGTTTTGTAGCAGGGATTAAATTTCCTAAAATGATACAAAAAGTTATTAATGAAAATTATGTTAAGTATTTTAATATCAATATGAGTGAATTTAAAGCTCCTTGTGAATATGAGAGTTTAAATGCTCTTTTTACAAGAACTTTGCAAATTCCAAGAAAATTTGAAGAAGGTTTTATCAGTCCAAGTGATGGTAAAATTTTAGAGTGTGGAAGTACTTTTTTAGCAAATGAAGAACATTTTGCTTTTTCTATAAAAGGACATGCTTATAGCGTTGAGGAGCTTTTAAAAGATAGCTTTGAAAAAGATGAACTTAAAAATGGGCTTGATTATGTCAATATTTATCTTTCTCCAAAAGATTATCATCGTTATCACAGCCCTTGTGATATGCAAATTTTAAGTGCAACTTACACAAGTGGCGCCCTTTATAGCGTAAATGAAAAACATTTAGAACGCATTGGTAATTTATATGTAAAAAATGAAAGAGTGAGCTTGAAATGTCAAAATGAAAAAGGTATTTTTTGGCTTGTTTTTGTAGGAGCGCAAAATGTAGGAAAAATGCGTTTTAATTTTGATGCAAGCATACAAACCAATGCTAAAATTTCTCATAATTTTACTAGAAAATATGAAAATTTAAATTTCAAAAAAGGCGAAGAACTAGGAAATTTTGAGCTAGGTTCTACTATAGTTTTAATCTCTCAAAAAGGACTTTTAACTTTTAATTTAAAAGTAGGGCAGGGTATTAAATTTGGAGAAAAAATAGCGGATTAGTTTTTAGGAGTTTTATTTGCCATTTGATAGATAAAGGCAAAAACTTCAGCTACAGCTTTATACATATTAGGTGGAATTTCATCACCTAAGTCAAGCTTGCTTAAAATTTCTATTAAATCTTCATCTTCTTTAATAGGAACTCCGTGTTCCTTGGCTAAAGAAATAATTTTAGCAGCACTTTCGCCTTTGCCACTTGCAAGCACTTTTGGTGCAGAGTTTTTTTCTTTTTGATAGCCTAGAGCTACAGCTTTTTTAATCGATCTTTTGATTTTGCTCATACTTTTTTATCCATACCCATTTCAAGATCTAAATTTTTCATATTTCTAGTATCAAATTTACTTCTTATGATATCACCTACAAAGAAATTTGCACTTAAAAGTCCTGCTTTATTGATATTTCTTTTAAGCTCATGGGCATTTTCATAGATGGTTTTTCTAAATTCAATATTTTCTGCCATAATATTAATATCTATATATTTTTCATTATTTAAAGAAATAAGAATTTCTAAATCCCCAAGTTTTGCAAATTCGAGTTTAATCTGAGCAAAAAATTTGTCCTTTTTTCCGCGTCTAAACATAATTTTAGAATCATTTAAATCATCCCAAGAAAAAGGCAGATAAGTATTGATAGAATCATTAGCTAAAGACATAAGCTGATTGATTTCAATTTGCGCTAAAAGACGATTAGCTTGATTATATATAGCTTCATTGCCTTCATTTTTAGCTAAATTTGAAATTTGCAAAAGTGTTGATTTTACATCATGATGTAAAGATTCAGCTATATCTTGTTCTGTTTTTGGTTTAATTTGCGCTAGATCTTTGGTAGAAAGATTGAGTTTGTGTTCGAGATTTTTAAGTTCTGCTTGATTAAGTTTGGCATTTTGAGTATAAGGTTCAAGTTCTTTTAAGCTTTCATTAAGTCTACGAGAAAGATTGCTTAAATTTTTACTTAAATCTTGCACTTGTTCTAGATCTAAATTTTCTACATTAAATGCTAAATTTTTTACAATATTTTGTTTTATAAATTCCTGATTTTTAAAAATATTTTGCATAGTTTGGTTATTGTTAGATTGAATATTTTGAGAATTATTTAAATTTTGCATATTGTTTGTGTTAGGATTATTTGTATTGATTGAAGTTTTGTTTTCTGTTTTTGTTTCATAAAATTTTGGATTTTCTTTGATATTTTCTTTTGATTTTTCTTGTTTTTCATCTTTAATTTTTTCTTGGTTTGGAGTAGAATTTTTTATATCATTGTCTGGATTATTTTCTGTTTCATTGTTTTGAATATCATTTTTTGTATCTTGGGTATCTTCTTCGTGGGTTTTTATATCAGAATCTAATTTTGAATCTTGCTTGGTATCATCTGTGAGATTTTCTTCTTTTGATGCTTTTATATGTTTTTCTTCATCTTGGTTTTTTGTGTTATGATTAAGTTTTTCTTCTTTGATATTTTCTTTGTTACTTAAAAGATTTTCTAAAATATTTTCTTTATCTTGTATTTTAGAAGCTTGATTGCCTAGTATATTTTTTAAAGTATTTTCAAGTTTTTCAAAGGCGGTAGCAGTTTGCTTAAGGATGTTTGGATCTTTTATCATTAAATTTTCTGGCTTATTAAGAGCTTTGAAAAAATCATTTTTGATGGAATTTAATTCTTTTAAAATTTTATTAGCCATAGGGGTGATTTTTTCTTGAGCATGACTGGGATTTTTACTTATATAATTTTTAAAATTGTCCAATTTAGAACTTAAATTTAAAAGTGCTTTAAAAGAACTTTGATTTAAAATTTGCTTATTTTCATTTTTGCTAGAATTAATAATATTTTTTAATTCTTTTAAAGTGTCTTTTGGGTTTAAATTTGCATTTGCAAGTTGGGCTATCTGAATACTTAGTTTTTCACTACTAAGACCTTTGATTGTACTTAAAAGAGAGTGAAAACTTTTGGGCAGCAATTCTTCGTTTAGGGCATCTTTTAATTTAGCTTCTAAAAATACGCCTGAATTTTTAAACAAAGGAGCTAAGTTGTTGTTTTTTATTTCACTGGCAGGTTTTAAAATTTGATTTAATCTGTCTAAAACTTGTGTAAAAGTATCGCTTTTTGCAAGTTCTGTGCTTAAAGTTTTTAATTCATTAGCAAAATTAGGAGCTAAATTTAAATTTTTTCCTTGTTTAAGTACAGGGGAATCGGGGTTTTTTTGAGCATTGATTTGATCTAAAAGTTTATTAACAAGTTCTTTTAATTTGGTGCCTGTTTCATTTTGAACAAATTTTGCTAGTATTTCTTCACTGCTAGCGTCCTTGCTTAAACCTAAATTTTGCTTTAAAGCTTGCGCAAGTGCTTCTTTTGGATTGTCCTTTAAATTTGTTTTATCTTTTGAAGTAGAGTTATCTACTTTTAAATCATTTTTTTGCGTATTGGCAATTTGACTTGCTAGTTGAGTATTAATCATCAAATATCACCATATTTCCAGGTTTTTTCTTAAATTTTTTATTTAAAATATTTGGTTTATTGATAGCAAAAAGAATTAAAAATGCTAAAGAAACTATATAAAACCATATAAAACCTTTGATTTCAAAGTATTGCATTAAAAAACCTAAAATTAAAGGACCAAACAAAGAGCCCAAAGAATAGCAAAAAAGAACCCCACGACCTAACTCTACGCCTTTATTTTTGCTTACTAAAACATCATTTGCTCTAGCAAGTGCTAAAGCATATAAACAAAATATTCCTATACCTAGAGTAATTCCTAAAAAATATTGCATATGCAAGTGAAGTTTAAAAAAGATAAATATAAACATAGTGATAAATCCTATGCTTGCGCAAGTGATAATGGCAAATTTGCGACCAAGTTTATCTGAAATAGTTCCTATGATGGTTTGCGCAATAAAACCACCTAAAACCCCACAAAATATAAAATAAGAAACCGCTTTTGCATCAAAACCTTGCAAAAGTATAAATAAAGATGCCATAGAAAAAAAGCCATTTATAAGCATTCCGGCTATAAAGCTTGTGACGATAGCCAAAGGGGCTATATCAAAAATTTTAGGTATAGAAATAGGACTTGATGCGGGCAAAACAGGTTCTTTGATTTTAATCAAATTTAAAGGCAAAGATGAAAGTAAAATTAAAGTTGTACTGAGAATAAATACACTATGTTTGCTTAAATTTAACGCTATGATTAAAACTCCAATACCAAACGCAAGATAAAAAACAATTTCATAAAAACCTAAAATTCTAGATCGAATGGCATTTTTGCTTTTTTCATTAAGCCATGATTCTATGACCATTAAAAGACCATAGTAGCAAATCCCTATGAAAAATCTTAAAACAGCCCAAAAAATAAGATTTTCGCTTACTGTATGAAGCATAACTGAAATTCCAAAAATAGCCCCAAATAGCCCAAAAGAGCGTATATGACCTATACGAGAAATAATTTTATGAGCACCGATGGTTCCAACAAGAGCGCCTATAAAAAAACAAGAACTTACCACTCCAACAGCTAAAGAACTTTCTCCGTTTTCTTTTAATATAACACCTATAGAGCTTACTATCAAGGCATTACCTGCAAATAAAAATGCCATACCAGCAAAAAGTGCTGTCATTGATTTAATAATTTTTTTTGGACTCATACTTTTTTATATATAAAATAAAAATAAACACACAAACTAGCAAGGATGAAATTCCACAAATATAAGCAAAGATATCTAATTTATCTTGGCGATGTAAAAATAAAAATCCAGCAACCAATATTACATAAGCCATCAATTTAAAGAGAGTAAAAAACATAGTAAAAAAATGGATTTTCTCTTTAATATTTGGCTTTAAATCGTCTTTTAGAACTTTAAAATGAATAATTTTTGATAAATTTTGTTTTTTTTTGATAAAAAGCGATGAAATGAAATTAAAATCTTTTTCATAATTTTTTGATTTTTTTATAATGACTTTTTTATAATTTAAATAAGAAGCAAAAATAATCAATAAAACACTAAAAAAAGCTATTTCATAGCTTAAAAATGTATCTAATTTAAAATGATTTAACAATGAAAATATGATCCAAAAAAATAAATGAATAATGGCAAAAATACAAAATAGAGCTTTTTTATGTTCCATTATTTATTCTTTTCTTTTTGAATTTTTTCTTTGATCAACTCATCTCTTTCTTTAAATTCTTCATAGCTTTTTACTTGAACTTTATAAGCTTTGTAAACATTAAGTATGGCAGCACTGATCCCCCAAAAAACTCCAAGCCAAAAAAGCCAAGGATAAGGAGTAAATTTTTTAAGTAAATATCCTATTCCCACACCTATAAATACAGCAACAACCATAGAGATGCCAAGACTTAAACCATCCGCAGCTTCAAGAGTTTTGCGAATGATTTTTTGTCTTTTGCTGTTGGAATTTTCTAAGTGATTTTTTTCTTCTTTTAAAATATTGCTCATATTCTTTTAAAGCTTTCCCTAACAGCTTCTAATGTTGTATCTACAATTTTATCATCCATTTTTGAACATATAAAGCCTGTTTCAAATTGAGAAGGCGCTAAATAAATTCCATTTTCAAGCATATTTTTGTGAAATTTTGAAAATAATGCTAGATCAGATTTTAATGCATCTTGGTAGTTTGATACAGGATTTTTGGTGAAAAAGTATCCAAACATAGAACCTACATGACAAACTTGCAGCGGAAGTCCTTTTTCATCTGCTAATTTTTTCATTCCTTGAGTAAGTTTTTTTGCTAATTTTCCAAGCTTGTCATAAAGCTTGGTTTTCTTTTTGGCTTTTGTAAGACTTGCTATGCCTGCAGCCATTGCTAAAGGATTTCCACTTAAAGTTCCTGCTTGATAAACTCCACCCAAAGGACTTAAAATATCCATAATTTCAGCTCTAGAAGCAAACGCTGCTGCAGGTAGACCACCTCCTATTACTTTACCAAAAGTAATTATATCTGCTTGAATATGATTGATTCCATAGGAACCAAGATAAGATGCTCTATATCCACTCATTACTTCATCAAAAATCAGCAGAGTTTGATTGTTTTTGCAGATCTTAGCAAGTTCTTCTAAAAAATCTTGTTTAGCTGGAACTAACCCCATATTTCCAGCAATAGGCTCAATGATAACACATGCAATATCTTTATTTTTTTCAAAAAGTTCTTTAACGCTATTTATATCATTATATTTTGCTACTAAAGTGTGTTTAGCTACATCTTCTAAAACACCCAAAGAACTAGGAGAGTTAAAAGTAGCAGCACCACTTCCTGCGCTCACCAATAATGAATCAGAATGCCCGTGATAACATCCTTCAAATTTTAAAATTTTATCTTTTTTAGTAAAACCACGAGCAAGACGAATAGCACTCATGGTTGCTTCTGTTCCACTGCTTACAAAGCGGATCTTTTCTAAATGAGGAAAATCAGATAAAACAAGCTTGGCAAGTTCAGTTTCTAATAAAGTTGGAGCTCCAAAACTTGAACCTTTATGAAGTACTTTTTGACAAGCTTTTTGTATATCTTTATCGCAATGTCCAAAAAGTAAAGGCCCCCAGCTTTGAACATAGTCTATATAAGAATTTCCATCTATATCGAAAATATAAGCACCTTTTCCATGGGAAATAAATTTTGGCTCACTTTGAACATTTGCAAAAGCACGAACTGGAGAATTTACACCACCTGCGATGAATTTACACGCTTCTTTAAAAGCTTTTTTGTTTGTCATTTTTCTTCCTTGCTAAATTGCTTGATGTAATTATATAAAGTTACAATTTCATCATTTGTTAAAGAGTAATTTGGCATGATTGATTTTGCGTCTTTACTCTGATTAAGAGAATTTTTAAAATTCTCAAAACTAAGATTTTGTATACTTGGAACTTTATAAGCTGTTTTAATGCCATTTTTCATATAATATCCTAAAATTTGTTCGCTTCCATCTGCTCCATGACATTCTTTACAACTAATGCCTCTTGGATTTTCATAAAGCATTTTAGAGTATTCTTTAAGAGTAATAAAATCAGCACCAAAAAGACTGATATTAAATAAAAAAAACATTAAAACAATTTTCAAAGTTTCACCTTGTTAATGAAGTTTTAATATGATACAATTTTTACTTTAAAAAAGTGATTAAATTTATAGAAGGAAAATAATGACTTTACTTGATGGTAAAGCTTTAAGCGCAAAAATCAAAGAAGAATTAAAAGAAAAAAATCAATTTTTGAAAAGCAAAGGGATTGAAAGCTGTTTAGCTGTTATCTTAGTTGGAGATAATCCTGCAAGTCAAACTTATGTAAAATCTAAGGCTAAAGCCTGTGAAGAATGTGGAATTAAATCTTTAGTTTATCATCTTAATGAAAATACTACACAAAATGAACTTTTGGCATTGATTAATACCTTAAATCACGATGATAGTGTTCATGGAATTTTGGTTCAGCTTCCCTTACCTGATCATATTTGTAAAGATTTAATACTTGAAAGTATTATAAGTAGTAAAGATGTTGATGGTTTTCATCCTATTAATGTAGGATATTTAAATTTAGGCTTAGAAAGTGGGTTTTTGCCTTGTACTCCACTTGGAGTTATGAAGCTTTTAAAGGCTTATGAAGTTGATTTAGAAGGAAAAGACGCTGTTATTATAGGTGCTTCAAATATAGTAGGTCGTCCTATGGCTACTATGCTTTTAAACGCTGGAGCTACAGTAAGCGTTTGTCATATTAAAACCAAAGATTTGAGCCTTTATACTAGACAGGCTGATTTGATTATAGTAGCAGCAGGTTGTGTGAATTTACTTCGATCAGATATGGTAAAAGAAGGAGTGATTGTTGTTGATGTTGGAATCAATCGTCTTGAAAGTGGAAAGATAGTTGGAGATGTAGATTTTGAAGAGGTATCTAAAAAATCTAGTTATATAACTCCTGTTCCAGGTGGAGTAGGTCCTATGACTATAGCCATGCTTTTAGAAAACACAGTTAAATCTGCTAAAAATAGACTTAATTAGGGAAAATCTATGGAAATTTTAAAGAGATTATATAAATTTTCGCAGTCTTGGACTGGAACTGTAGTTATTGTTCTTTTGGTGATTTTTTTCTTTATACAAGCTTTTGTTATTCCTTCTGGTTCTATGAAAAACACCTTATTAGTGGGGGATTTTTTATTTGTTAAAAAATTTAGCTATGGTATCCCAACTCCTCATATTCCTTGGTTGGAAATTCCTGTTTTGCCGGATTTTAATAAAAATGGACATTTGATAAAAGCACAAGGGCCACAAAGAGGAGATATAGTTGTTTTTAGAAACCCTAGAAATGAAAAAGAACACTTTGTAAAGCGTTGTGTAGGTACAGGAGGAGATAGGATGGTTTACGCAAATAAAACACTTTATGTGAGAATGCATGAAGGTGATGATTTTATGAAAGAACATTATCCAAATGATCTTGTTACTCTTGGAGGGCAAATTTATGTAAAAGAACCTTATAAACAAAAAGGTATTCATTATGATCCAAAAAAAGATATAGAAAGTGATATCTTGCGCTTTCTTAGCATAGGTGATTTTGCTATGTCTCCAACTTATATTAAAGAACTTGGAAATCATATTGGTTTTAGCGGCGGAAATGCTTATGTTTTTGATGTACCTGAAAATGAGTATTTCATGATGGGTGATAATCGCGATTATTCTTATGATAGTCGTTTTTGGGGTTCTGTTCCTTATAGTTTGATAGTAGGTAAACCTTGGTTTGTATATTTCTCTTGGGATAAAGATAAAAATGTTCGCTGGGAAAGGATAGGGCGTTTTGTTGATACCTTGGACAATGATGAACAATATATCCATGATCATGACGATGAGGATAAATTAAGCTAATGTTTGTGAAAAACACAAACATTATATTTTTAAAAGCGTGATTTCATCACCTTTTTTTAATTCGCTTGTATTTTCTTCGCTTATAAGTAAAAACTCACTTTTAATAAGTGGAAGTATCATACCAGAGCCAAATTTGTTTTCATTAAATGGTGTAAAAATATCTTTTTCTAAATTTCCTAAGATGAGATTATTTCTTCCACTTTTAAGCTTTAAATCCATACCCATTTTGGCGTAAAATGTTAAAGGATTATCTAGGTTTCCACTTAATAAATCAATGATTTTTTTAGCAAAAATAAAACAAGAAAGATAAGCTGCCATAGGATTTCCTGGTAAAATCAATACGAAATTTTTACCCTTTTGATAAAGCTTAGTAGGCCTTGCAGGGCGTGCTTTTAAACCTTTAAAAAGCGGAGTAAAGCCTAATTCATCTAAAGCTTTTTCCATAAAATCAGCCTCGCCAACGCTTGCACCCCCTGAAGTGATTAAAAGATCAAAATTTGTATTTTCTAAAGCCTCTTTAGTGCTTTTAAAATTATCTTTGATAATACCTAAATAAGAAGCATTTTGAAGCATGGTTAGTAAAGGCAAAGCATTGGCATTATAAATACTTTCTTCATCACATTCTTGCCAAGGTTCTTTTAGCTCATTTCCACTTGAAAAAATACCTATGCGAATTTTTCTTATGACTTCTATTTTATAAAGTCCTTGAGAAGCAAGCAGGGCGATATGTTTATCATTAAGTTTGGTGCCTTTTTGAAGTAAAATTTCACCTTTTTTTAATTCTTCGCCTTTATAGCGATAGGCATTGTATTGTTTAGGGGCTTTTTTAATGATGAGTTTATTTTCTTCTATATACTCATCTTCTAACATTAAGATAGTATCAGCATTTTTGGGCATTTTAGCCCCTGTCATGATTTTATAGCATTCATTTTTAGCAACTGTATAAAAATTTTTATCTCCTGCAAAAATAGCTCCTTTAATCTCCAAAGCCTCATTGATATCAGTATAATTAAAAGCATAGCCATCAAGAGCAGCATTGTCAAAACTGGGTAGATTTTTTCTAGCGTATAAATCTTTAGCTAAAATTCTATCTTTTGCTTTTTCAAGGCTAATAAGCTCACTTTCATCTAAGCATGAAATTTGATCTTCTAAGTCTTTTAAGGTTTCAAAGATATTTTTCATTCTTCAAGCCTTGTGATTTTTACACCTAAACCTTTAAATTTTTCTTCCAAATTTTCATAACCCCTATCAAGATGGTAAATTCTATGGACTTTGCTTGCGCCTTTGGCTGCAAGAGCCGCTAAGATAAGGGCTGAGGAAGCACGCAAATCTGTAGCCATGACATCAGCAGCGTTAAGTTCTTTTCCACCTACTATAGTAGCAATATGACCATTGAGTTTAATATCTGCGCCCATTCTTAAAAGTTCACTTACATGCATGAAACGATTTTCAAATAGTCTTTCATCGATAATACTAGTTCCATTAGCTTTTAAGGCTAATGCCATAAACTGCGCTTGCATATCGGTTGGAAAGCCTGGATATTCACTTGTCATGATTTCTACAGGTTTAATTTCTTTAGCAGGAAGTAGGGTGATACTATCTTCTGCAATCAAAGTTTCAAAACCCATTTGATGAAGTTTTGCTAAAACTGCACTAAGATGAGTGGCGTTAACTTTATCTAAAGTAATTTTAGAATTTGTAATAGCCCCTGCACAAAGATAAGTTCCTGCTTCAATTCTATCAGGTATAACGCTAAATTCTTTAAATTCTAAAAGTTCCCCATCACTACCATAAATTTCAAGCTCATCTGTACCTATACCTTTAATTTCAAGTCCTGCGTCTTTTAAAACTTCGCAAAGTTGAACTACTTCAGGTTCTTTTGCAACATTTAAGAGTTTAGTTTTACCTTTAGCTAAAGCTGCTGCCATGATGATGTTTTCGCTACCTGTAACCGTGATTTTATCAAAAAGAATTTCATTGCCTTTTAAATTTCCACTAGCTACGACATAGCCTTGTTTGATTTGTATATTTGCCCCCATTTTTTCCAAGGCTAAAAGATGCAAGTCAATAGGTCTTTGTCCTATAGCACATCCTCCAGGTAAAGATACTTCACAATGTCCAAAACGAGCAAGTAAAGGTCCTAGAGTAAGTATGGAAGCACGCATTTTACACACAATGTCATATTTGGCTATAGTTTGATTAAGAGTGTTTGTGTTTAATAAAGCACTATTGTTTTGAAAATTGACCTTAGCTCCTAAATTTTCTAGTAAAGATATAAGAGTTTTTATATCAGCAACATTAGGAACATTGTTGATTTTTACTTCATTTTTGGCAAGTATGCTTGAAACAATCAAGGGTAGGGCTGCATTTTTTGCCCCGCTTATTGTAACATTTCCGCTTAGATGATTTGTGCCTTCGATTTCTAGATAAGTCATATTTTTCCTTGAAAAAGTTTAAAAATGCATCATTATAACATTCTTAAACTTTTGAAAAAATATAATCAAGCTTGTTGGCTTTGGAGTTCTTGAATTTGAGCTCGAATTACATCTGCTTGAGATTTTAGCACATCAATTTGTTTTTGAAATGTCGTTTTCATTTGTTCGTTAGCGTTTGTCATTTTTTGAGTAAGTTCTGCAATTTTAGCTAAAATTTCAGCTAATTTTGCTATTAAAGCCTCTAATGCGGGATTTACGCCACCTTTGCTACTTTGAATGGAATTTTGGTCTTTGTGGTTTTCTATTTTTTCTTGACTTACTTTGATTTCATATTCTTTTTCATTTTTTAAATTTGTTTGACTTAAACTTCTTGCTTCATCTGAAATTTGAATTTTAACCATATTGTCACTATGAACATTACTTACCTAATTATTGTTTTTGTTTGTTTGTGTTTGATAATTGCTAAAATTTTTTGTCAAAGTATCTATTTTCATCTTAAATCTTTTTAAATTAATTTATATTGTTATCGGTTTTTTATTTATAAATTTATATTAATGATAATTATTTTTAAGGATATTTTATTTTAGATTTTCATATTTATATTTTAAATGCAAAAAAGTCTAAAGTTTCATAAAGTTTTTAAGTATTTTTTTGCCTTTTTGTGTTAAAACCGCTTCAGGGTGAAATTGTAATCCATAAATAGGATATTTTTTATGTTTAATTGCCATAATAATATTTTCTGAATTATGAGCTAAAATTTTGCATTTTTTAGGCATAGAACTAATATACAAAGAATGATATAAGCAAATTTCAATTTCTTTTTTAATACCCTTAAAAATAGGATCTTTTTTAAAGTAAAGTTTAGAAATTTTACCATGCGTAGGATTTTGCATTTTAGAAACACTACCGCCAAAAATTTCAGCTATACACTGATGTCCTAAACATATACCTAAAATTTTTTTATTTTTTTTAAAATATTTGATTGCTTTTAGGCTTAATTTAGATTCCTTAGGAGAGTGAGGGCCAGGAGAGATGATAAGATGAGTAAAATCAAATTTTTCTAATTCTTTAGCTTTTTTAAAGGCATCATTTTTTATCACTTTACATTCAAAGCCAAGTTCTTTAAGATAATAGATGATGGTGTAACTAAAAGAATCATAATTATCTATAAATAAAATTTTCTTCATTGTAATTTTACCTTTTTTAAACCACGCACGGAATTAATGCAATAAATATTTTCTGCTTCAAATAAATCTTGCTTAAATAATGCTTTTTCTTTTATCAAACCAAGATTGATTAAGAAATTTCTATATACTCCATTTAACATACCGCTTTGAATTTGTGGAGTATGAAATTGAGCGTTTTTTTCTAAAATGAGATTGGTTCTTGAGCCTTCACAAAGTTCATCTTTTTCGTTAAAAAAAGCTATGTCGTAACACAAGTTTTGATGCCATTTGTATGAGTGTTGATTATAAAAAGTACGCAAAGAGCTTTTGTGATAGAGATTGTCACTTTTTGAGTTAATTTTATCATCACTTAAAAGCAAAATATCGTTTGAATTTTGTTTTAAGGCGCTTTGTTGGAATTCATATCTTCCGTCTTTATATAAAATCAGTTTTAAAATTCCTCCTTTGTGTGGATTTTTAAAGGGTAGGGGAAAATGATAAAATAAAGAGTGTTTTTTGTGGAAAATTTTTTCATCGAGTTTAAAAAGTGTAAAATTTTGATATTCTTTATAAGAACTTTTTTGATTTAAAATATTATAAAAATCTTTAAAGAGCTTGTGAGTATTAAAATTAAATTTAAGAGCTGAATTTATAAGCCTTAATAAATGTTCTTTTAAAAATAAAATTTGAGAATTTTTAAAATACATGGTTTCAAAAAGATGAAAATCACAAGGATTTAAGATCGCGCTTTTAAGTTTTAATTCTTCAAATTCATCTTTGAAATTTGAGTCCCAAACCAAGCCACTACCCGTACTATAAGTATAAATTTCATCTTGTTTTTCTAAGGTGCGTATGGCTACGCTAAATTTATTTTTATTTCTATGTATTAAACCTATGGTTCCGCAGTAAATACCACGATCTCTTTGTTCTAATTCTTCAATAAATTTAATACTTTCAAGCTTTGGAGCACCTGTAATAGAACCGCAAGGAAAGAGAGCTTTAAAAATTTGATATAAAGAAATATTTTTTTTAAGTTTTCCTTGTACACTTGAAGTCATTTGATGTAAAGTAGGGTGACTTTGAATTTCAAAAAGTTTGGTTTTTAAGCTTTTTTTTGTGATGATTTTTGAAAGATCATTGCGCAAAAGATCACAAATCATAACATTTTCACTTAGATTTTTTGTATCATTTTGCAAGAAAATTTTATTTTCTTCATCTTTTATAGGATCTTTATCACGCTTAATTGTGCCTTTCATAGGTTTTGTAAATATTTTTCTTTTTTTGGTCTTGAAGAAAAGTTCAGGAGAGAAGGACAAAATTTCTCTTGCTCCATCTTTTATAAAAGCTTTAAATTCAGTATCTTGTCTAGAAAGCAAAAGTTTAAAAAGTTCAAAAGAATCCATTTTGCTATGAAATTTAAAATTTTGAGTGAGGTTGATTTGATAAACTCTTCCTTTGGAGATTGCCTCTTTAACCTTGATGAAATTTTCTTTGTAATTATCTTGATCTAAAAAATTTATAAATTCAGGAATAAATTTTTCTTCATCAATATCTTCTTTTTGAAATTTTTTTCTTTTTTTAAAAGCAAATACCGACAAATAAGCTTTTTTGCTTGTGAAATTTTTATCTTGAAAATATCTATATAGCTCATAATCAGCAAGCATTAAAATATAAAAATCATTTTTATATTTTTCTATAAATTTAAAGCATTTTTTACTTTCTTTGTGATTAAAGGCTTTTAAAATGTGTTTTAAATCATGGTAAAAATATTTACCAAAAACAGCGTAGTCTTCAAGAGTCACTTAATTCCTTTGCAACTTGTGCGGCAAGTTTTAATTTATCATTATCAAAATGAGTGTAAATTCTTGAGGTGTTTAAACTTGCATGTCCTAAAGCTTCTTGAACTAAAACTAAATCTTTTTGCTTTTTATAAAGCAAGGTGGCAAAAGTATGACGCAACATGTGAGCACCATTTTTTTGCTTGCGAATCCCTGCACGAAATAAAAGCTGTTCTACTATGCGACTGACATAAGATTGAGTCAGTGGAGTGCCTTTTTTATTGACAAAAAGTAGGGCGTCTTTGCTCATATAATTAATACTTACATTTTTAAGCAAATCGTAAATAAGTTCTTTTTTTATCATTACAACACGATATTTATTGCCTTTAGCTCTTATTCTTATGATATAAAGATCGTTTTCTTCGCTAATATCACCCATTTTGATATTGATAGCTTCGCTTACCCGTATGCCTGTAAAAATGATGATTTTAATAATAAGTTTATTGCGTATGGTATTGTTTTTAAAATCTGCATTTTCAATAGCATCAAGAAATTTTTTAAGCTCTTCTTCACTCATAAATTCAGGTAATTTTACCCCTTTAGAACCTGCTATACCTGCCCAGTTTTTAAGATTGATATCGAAAATATGTGCTTTTTCATCTTCTTCGTTTTGCTTGTCTAAAAAATCAAAAAAATTAATCACAGCAATACGGTAATTTTTTTTACTTGCATCTGATAAAGCACCTGTTATACTTGCTAAAACTTCTACAATGAGTTCTTCATCAATCTGTTTTAAAGAGTAAAGCTTATAAAAATTTAAATATTCAAATACTTTTTTTAAAGGATTAAAATAAGTATTAACTCCACTTAAACCAGCATTTCTTGCTTTTTTTGCTAGAGCATCAAGTTCATCAATATTTTTTACACCTTTTGTAAGAGCAAAATTAACTTCTGCTAAAGCTTGTGGATTTTTTAATTCTTTGTTAGATAGCGAGTTGAGTTTAAATTTTACATATTTTGCTAGCCAAAATAAGAATGATTTTTCAAAATTTTCTTCACAATCCAAAGGGTATTTCATAAAAACTTTTCCTAAATCTAAAATTTTAGCTTTTTAACTAGAAAAGGTATTTTAGTATTAACTTAGTAAAAAAAAGCTTTTTTAGGAAAAAGTTTGTTTTTATATGCAAGCCAAAAAGATTGAAATATTTTTATTAAATAAATCTTATATCAATCATAAAAAGATATGATAAAAGGTAAAAATATGTAAAATTTATAATTTTGTATTGAAAACTGTAATTTTCAAACTTTTTTATATATACCTAGATTATTCTACTTTGATATAGATTAAGCTACTATTTTTACATACTTTTATGATTTTACCTTTTGAGTGAAATAAACTTATCCACAAAATATAATGTAAAAAATTGATAATTTTATTTTGTAAATTAAAATTATATTTTACTTTTCTTGAAAACTATAAAGAATATTTAAAAATTAAATTATTTTATATTATTATCAAAATATATATAAAAATGATAACTTGTGCATTCAATTTTTTAATCCCCTATTCTTGATTAATATTTTTTTGGTTAAAATTTGCTTTAGAAATTTAATACTAATGAAATAGGCAAAAGACTAATGAGAAATAATTTTGTAATTAATATTTCCAAATGGCAAGATACACGTAAACCTTGGTTGATTTTGATCATAGTTACTATAGGACTTACCTGTATAGCACATTTTTTATTTCAAGAATATCTTTTTATGGAACCTTGCGAACAATGTGTATATATAAGATTCGATATGCTTGTTATGGCTATAGGTGGTATGATTGCACTAATCAATCCTACAAATAATATTATAAAAATTTTTTCTTATAGCTTAGCTTTTTATGGAATTTGGCTTGGCTTGGAGCATTGTATAACTTTAAATCATATCCATGAAGTGGTTCATTCTGAAAATCCTTTTGCAGGTGTAGATGGATGTCGTGAAATTCCTATTTATCCATTTAATTTACCTTTACATGAATGGGCTCCTAGTTGGTTTTTGCCAGCAGGAGAATGTGGGATGGATATCCCAGTAGTTCCAGAGAATGCTTATAATTATCTTAATACTTTTCAAAAATTTTTTATAGGAACTCCACCTGATTTTGAAAATGGGTTTTATAGTAATGGTTGGTATTTGATACCTAGTTTAAAGTTTATGAATATGGCAATTTCCTGTCTTATAGCATTTTTATGTTGCTTTATTGTGCTTTTTACAATGTTTATAGCCTATGTTTTAGATAAAAATAAACCTAATGTTAAAATTTTTGCATTGGTGATTGTTATTTTGGTTTTGGTGCTTAAATTTATAGGCGAATCAAAAAATCCAAATCAAAATATAGCTAGTTTAAATCATTTAAATCAAGTCGTTTTAAGATGCTCTTAAAATACGCAATAAATTATTTTTGTTGCGTATTATTAAATATTTTAGGATGGCTTAAATAATTTTAAGGGATTTATCATGAGACTTAGCAAAACTCTTTGCATGGCACTTTTGATGGATTGCTCCTTTAACTGTTATTATCATGGATAATGGTTATTTGTAACCTGTAGATAAAAATGGCAAAAAAATTGTTTGCGATGATGATTATAGCAAATGCCCAGGTTATGAAAATGAAAATGGTGGATTTGATTTCACTTGGACGCAGCATACAGGCTGGAGAATTGATAGCAAATCAAACAAGCGTTATATCTATATAAGTTTTTTTGATAATGGTGATGCAAGAGAAGCTGAGCAACCTGCATTTGCGAGTCAAAAATATTCTCGTGCTGTAATTTATAAAATCGATCAGCAAAATAAAACTGTGGAACAAATTTGTGGGAATATGGTAAAAATCGTGGAAATGAATGGTTTTCTCCTGTAACTTCTCTAATTCAATATGAGCCAGACAAAGATTCTATTATGGTTTATAGCGCAACAGCTGGAATGGCTTTTGATCTTACAAAGGCGTAATTCTTGGGGAACCAAAACCTGAAATTGATGAATTTAACTGGGGCGCTAAGGAGCCTTCGGTTCAAATTCAATTTAGCGGTTCAGGCACGGGTTATCAAGCAATGCCTTTTAGCGTTGATCAAGCATTCAATCCTAAAAAATAAAACAATAAGCCCAAAAATAAATTTGGGCTTATTTATTTTTTTTAAATAAAATTATCTCTGAAAATTTTATTTAATCAAGGATATAGTATGCGTAATTTTTTTTGCAAATTTGTTTTAGCGCTTGTATTTTGCTCAAGTTTTGCGTTAGCAAATAATAGTTTTATTACTCTTAATCCAAATTTACCCAACTCCGAAAATAGTGTAATAGAAGCATTTTCTTATAAATGTATACATTGTTATAATCATCATAAATTTGGAACCCTTGAAAAACTAAGAGAAGCTTTTCCAAATTTACATTTTAAACTCTATCCTGTAAGTTTAATGAATAGAGATTTTTCCAAAGAAATGAATGATCTTTTTGCCTTTGCTCAATACAAAGATGAGCAAAATGGTAAAGACGCGAGTTATTCTGATAGTTTATCTCATAAACTTGCTGATGTTTATTTTGTTTCTTATTTTTTAAACAAGCAAAGAAATTTTTCGAATTTAGATGAATTTTACGACATAGGTTTAAAGGCTATGAATGTAAATAAAAATGAAGTATTAAATTTTTTAAATACCCCAAAAGCTAAAGAAATTTTAAGCGAGTTTCAAAGAGCTAATGATATAGCTAAAACCTATGGCACCCCTGCTTTTGTTGTTAATGGAAAATATCAAATTAACCCAAGTGCAATCAATTCGATGCAAGATTTAGAAGATCTAGTTAAAAAATTAAGTAATATGAAATAATAAATTTTTTAAGGCAATAAAAATTGCCTTAAAATTATTTTTTGATCATATTTGTATAAGGTCCATAGCGATGTTGGGTTGTAGAAAAGCTATCATCATAAGGTCCTACATCCATATCCAAAGGCTTAACCTTTCTATCTGGAAAGTCTTTATCTCTATTTGCTTTAATAGGACGGGCTTGTGAATTCATGTAAGCTGCTACATCATAAGCATCTTCAAGACTTAAGTCAGGCGCACCTTGAGGCATATTTTCTTTAATATAAGAAGCAGCTTTGATAAGACGATACATTCCAGCTCCTGTATTATAACTATCATTGCCCCAAAGTGGTGGATAAAGATAATACGCGCCTGCGCTATCCTCATTTTTAAGCCCTAATCCATTTTCTTGATGACAAACGGCACATTTATCCATATAAATTGCTTTACCTTTTTTAGGATCAGCTGCTCTCGAGATGAAATCTATCTTCTTAAGCCCCTGCCCTTCTATCTTAGCTCCTACTGGAACTCCTTGAGATAACCATTGCATATAAGTTAGCATGGCTTTCATTTCAGGCGCATCACTAGGCATTCTTTTGCCATTCATAGAGCGTTCAAAACAGCCATTGATCCTATCTGCTAAGGTAATTACTTTATCTCCTCTGGCATTATATTGTGGAAATCTTGCCCAAATTCCTACAAAACCTGATTGATTTTGTACACTTCCACCATTAGCATGGCAACTTGAACAAGAAAGATTATTTCCCGCAAATCTTTTTTTAGGATCTTTGGCCTGTGGACCTACATATTTGCTTGTTTCATTAAGAATTTTATTTCCCAAAATAACCATTTTGCTATATTCTGAATTTTTTGGCATTTTAGTTTCATCTATGGTACCATCTTCATTTAAAGCCTTAGGTAAATTCCATTTGGCAGTAGGTAGATCAATACCTGTTGCACTCTTAGTTTTTTCCAAATTTGGATCTAAGGCTAAAGCACAACTTCCACATAACAACAAAGTTAAAACTATAGAAAATTTATTCATCATTTTTCCTCCTTAAATTTGTCTAATTCGAATTCAGTATATAACTTTGCTTCAAAAAAGTCAATAAAAGTTAATAATATTTCAATAAAAAACTTCAAATTCTTAAAACAATATTTATTTGCCTTATAATTAAAACTTTAAAATAAAAATAAAGTTTTTTTGATAAAATTGAAGTTTGCAATATTTTTAGAGGTTGGTTTAATGAAAAATTTAAGCATTCAAGAAAAAAAAGACTTAGATAACTGCGTTTTTCAAAATCTTGGAAGGCAAGATACTTTTACTTTAAGTGCGATTTTTAAAAATTTTTATTTAAAAATTAAAGCATTTATTTATTCTAAATAATACCACTTAAAATCTTTTTTTGTGCAAGAAAGATCTTTAAAAGAAGGCGATTGGATAAATAGTTTGCACTCTTTATCCAAATTTTCTATTCCGTATATTTTCATAGCCATTCTTGAGTCATGTCTTGTAAGTTCTATTCCAACGCAAGCTTGATTGTTGATTTTATAAAGCAAAGTACCACCATCTTTTTCATCTATATTTAAAACATCCAAATTCTTATTTTTACTCATATCTTTTATATCTTTACTAAAAGAATATCGGAGTTTATAATATATCATAATATCCTGCATGGTATTTTTCAAATTTTGTAAATTTTCATTAATCAAGTATCCATTATTTTTATAAAGTTTTAAAAAATCTTCATTAAGAAATTTTTGAAAACTTTCATCTTTAGATAATTTTTGACAAGAGTTATAGCTATTTAAAATTCTAACTTGACCAGCTTCTATTAAAAGCTCAAGGCAATCTTTATTTTCTTGTGAAAATTGTACTAATTTAACTTCTTGAATCTTAAAATCTTTGTTCGGTTTTTTTTCATAAGCAAAATCATTTAATTTTTCGTAAATATTAGCAAAACTTAAAGAATATAAACTAAAAAAAATTAAAATACACTTTTTCATTGAAAAAAATCTTTGTATTTATTTTTTAGAAATTCCACCACTTCTAAAATTTCATCAACCCCTTCTTTGTTGGAATTTTCGAGCACATTATCTATATTATCAATATAAGCTTCTATTGCATTTTCTAATTTTTCTCTTTTAACTCCAGCGTATAAAAGCATAGCTTCTAAAACTATGCTAAGCTCATATTGTAAATCTTCTAGTTCATTTTTTAAGGTTTTATTATTGTTTTGATTCATTGTTTTCCTTTTTAAGTTTTTTGCTTTTAATTAAATCAATAATTTGAGCCTTAATATGATTATAATTTGCTCCATCTTTAAATGTCGCAAAAAGTCCACCACTAGCATTTTTATGTCCACCACCACCTACTAAATTTTTAGCCATTAAACTTACATCTATTTTTCCATTTGCACGAAAACTTAAGGTTTTTCTAGAACTAACATCAATAAAAAAGTCATAATCAGGATTTTTTACTAAAAAATCATTTCCAATAACAGAAGTATTGCCTATATTTGAAGTTAAGATGCCTTTATGGCCTTCATATTCTATACTGAAATTTTCTTTTAGCTCACTTAGTTTTTCAACTACAAAATAAGAAATTAAATTAGAAAGAGTATCATCATTTTTTCTGGCAAAATAATCCTTTTTTATAAAATGAGTAGCATTATCGAGTAAAATATTCGCATTTTCTTTTCCTATAAATTTCCAAGCCTTATCAAGCAAGAAAAACATATAATCGATTTGAGATTCTTTAAACATCACGCGATTTATTTCTTTTGCATTGGCAATCAAGCCTAAAAAAACCTTTCCAAGTTCAAAATTTTCATCCTCGCTTAGCCAAATATCAACAGCATTAACTACATCAACAAATTTTGAAAGTTTTAAAACTGGGGTGCAGATTTTAGAGAAAAAATCATAAACGATTTTAGTTGCACATCTTTTAGAATCAAGTAAATACCAAGAATATTTTTGAGCGCATTCTTCACCACTCTGATGATGATCAAGAAGAAAAATTTTAATATTTTTCTCTTTACAAATTTTTTCAAATTCTTCGCATTGATTTAAATTTAAATTTAAATCTGTTATTAGAATAATAGCTTTTCCGAAATTTTCATCTTTTTCTATATCGCCTATAATAGAGTTAAAATTTTCATTAATTTCTTTACCATAATTAGAATTATAAAATTTCACATTTTTAAAATAAAAATTTACTACAAATTGACAAGCATAACCATCAAGATCTGTGTGCGAAAGATGATAAATTTTCATTATATTCCTTAAAGTTCTATCCTAATAATACCCTCGGTATTAAAATTTGTATTTTCTGCAATTTCTGCAAAACTTAACACTACTATATTAATGCTAAAATTATAACAAATATCAGCAATGAATTTTCTAAGTTGCGGTTCAACGCAAAGTATAAAAGGCTTGATACGACCATTTGCTACCGCGGCAACTTCAGCCCTTAGAGTATCTACTAAAGTGCCTGTTTGAGCTACACTTAAAGGCAAGTGATAACTTCCATCTCTAAATTGTACATTTTCCATTAAAACTGCAGAGCTAGCAGAGTCTAAGATAAAAATATCCAAATTTCCTTTATCATCTAAATACATATTTGTAATCATCCTAGCTAAAGACGCCCTTACATGTTCAATAATCATATCAAAACTCTTGCTTACTTCTGCTATATCGCTTACAGATTCTAAAATAGTAAGCATATCTTTAATTGGTATGTGATGCTTAAGCAAGTCTTTGAGAATTTTTTGAATAAGACTTACAGGTGCAACACCTAAAGCACCTTCTACAATGATTGGATAATCATTTTTAACCTTATCAAGAAGATTTTGCACCTCTTGGCGTGTAAGAAGTTCGCTTGCGTGTGCTTTGATAAGTTCGCTCATATGTGTTGAAATAACACTTGCAGGATCTATTACTATATAGCCATTTAATGTTGCTTCATCTTTTAAATTCGCATCAATCCAAAGTGCATCAGAGTTAAAAGCAGGTTCTTTTGTAGCAATCCCTTCTATCTCTTCTGTGATAAAACCACTATCCATGGCTAAATATTTATCCGGATAAATTTCAGCACTTGCTATAGACACGCCCTTGAGTTTAAAACTATACTCATTTGGTTTAAGTCTTAAATTATCTCTTATTCTTATTTTTGGCATTAAAAATCCTAAACTTTCAGCAATACTTCTTCTCATTGAGCGAATTCTTTCTGTAAGTTCGTTTTCAGCAAGCTTAATAAGTCCGTATCCAAGTTCAAGTTCTAAAATTTCAACTTTGAGTATGTCGTTAATCTTGTGCTCTTCTTCTTTGAGAATTTCCTCTTCGCTTTTCTTAGCAGGTGCTGCCGTTGTCCCACCTGCTCCACTTTGAGATGCAGCTGCGGCACTTGGTTTGCTTTTTTTAACTGTGGTTATATCAATTTTACCTTCCTTAACCTGCTTGGTAAGATAGCCAAGACTTAAAAAAACTAAAGCCATAAAGCCCAAGGATAAAGTTGGCAAACCAGGTACTAACGCAAAGATAAAAAGTACAAAACCTACTATTAAAAGTGTGCGATATTCACTTAAAAGTTGAGTTAAAGTTCCTTCTGCAAAATTTTCCTCATCTTTGCTTGCACGAGTGATAATTATAGCGGTTGCAGTAGAAGTAATAAGCCCTGGAATTTGCGATACAAGTCCATCGCCTATGGTTAAAATAGTATAAGTAGATGCAGCATCGCTTAAAGCCATATCGTGCTGAAAAGATCCTATTAAAAAACCACCTATGATATTTATAATAGTTATGATAATTCCTGCAACAGCATCTCCTTTGATAAATTTAGAAGAACCATCCATTGCACCATAGAAGTTTGCTTCAGCAATAACTTCTTGACGTCTTGCTCTAGCGGTTTGTTCATCGATAAGTCCTGCATTTAAATCCGCGTCAATAGCCATTTGTTTACCCGGCATTGCATCAAGTGTAAATCTTGCTTGTACTTCAGAAACCCTTGTACTACCTTTTGTTACAACCATGAAATTAATCAATACTAAGATACAAAATACAATCACACCAATGACCATATTTCCACCAACAACAAATTCTCCAAATGCTGCTATAATCTCACTCACAGCTTCAGGGCCGTTTTGCCCTTCGCTTAAAATCATCCTTGTAGTAGCTATATTTAAAGAAAGTCTAAATAAAGTAATAATCAAGATTAAAGTTGGAAAAGTTGTTAAATCTGTCGGTTTAGGTATATAAATAGAAATTAAAATAATTAATACTGATAAAGCTATACTTAAAGCTAAGAAAAAGTCCAAAATAGGACTTGGTAAAGGAACTATGATAATAGCTAAAATGCAAACTAAAAAACCAACAATAGTTAAGCTTTTAGCTTTTAAAACAGGAGCAATTAAAGGCCCCAAAAAAGGAAAAACTAAATCGACTATTTTATTTTTTGCCATTATTTTTCATAATATCTTCTAAAGTAATAGAATCTAAAAATTCATCTACTTTATTTTGTAAATTTACTAACATAGGCATTAAGGTGCAATTTTTTTCTTTATTATTTGGACAAGTACCACCACTGCATTCAAATACACTGATATCCTTTTTTTCAGCACTATTAACAATTTCTTTTATAGTATATTGATTTGGTTCTTTGATTAATGCAAAACCACCTTTTGCCCCTTTAAAGGATTTTAACAAACCATCTTTAGCTAAAGTTTGTAAAATTTTAGCTAAAAAACTTTTGGGAATATCAAGCTCTAAAGCTAAAGAATCTACATCTTGAGGTGTTTCTTTTTGAGAAATATAAATTAAAGAAAGTAAAGCGTATTCGCTAGCTTTGGTAAATAGCACAGATTCTCCTTATTATAACTATAGAAATAGCTGTAATTATAATAAATAATTCTTAGAAAAAGACTTAAATTTTGACAAAACCTTCTAAAAAGGATAAATTCAGTTTATTTTTTGCTTTTTAAGATAAAATTACAGTTCTTTAATTTTATTATTTTACCAATCAGGAGGTCTATCATGGCTTTGGATTCGGCCAAAAAAGCAGAAATAGTTGCGAAATTCGCTAAAAAACCAGGTGATACTGGTTCAACAGAAGTTCAAGTAGCTCTTTTAACTGCAAGAATTGCAGAACTTACAGAACATTTAAAAATCTACAAAAAAGACTTTTCATCAAGACTAGGACTTCTAAAACTTGTAGGTCAAAGAAAAAGACTTTTATCTTATCTTAAAAGAAAAGATTATAATTCTTATAGTAAGTTAATTACTGAATTAAATCTTAGAGATAAATAATTTTTAAGCCCTTTTTACGGGGCTTTTTCTTTTTAAATTTCTTCTTTTGTAATCAGTTTTATATATCAAAAATACAAGAAAAATCTTACAAGATTTCCCTTTGTCCTTTGGCATCAGGTTCGCTTAAAATCCCGTTTTGCGTAAGTTGTTCAATAATATTTGCAGAGCGGTTATAGCCGATTTTTAAACGGCGTTGCAAATAAGAAATGCTTGTTTTTCCATCTTCTAAGATCACTCTTTTGGCTTCTTCATAAAGCTCATCTACTTCCCCATCAAAGCTTTCATTTGTTGTAACACCCACGCTTTGCTGATCTTTTAAAAAGCTTTCATCATATTCTACGCTTTGTTGATCCTTTAGAAAATCCACGATTTTTTCTATTTCAAATTCGCTTGCAAAAGGCGCATGCAAACGCACTATAGAGCTTGTTCCAGGAGGAGTAAATAAACAATCCCCTCTTCCAAGTAAACTCTCAGCACCCATAGCATCTAAAATAACTTTAGAGTCAACTTTTTGCCCTACTTTATAAGAAATTCTACTTGGCAAATTCGCTTTGATCAGCCCTGTTACAACATCAACAGAAGGTCGTTGTGTAGCTACAATCAAGTGAATTCCACTTGCTCTTGCCATTTGTGCAAGTCTTCCTATATAAAATTCTACATCTTTACCCGCAGTCATCATTAAATCAGCAAGTTCATCAATAATTACTACAATAAAAGGGAGCTCTTCGCTACCTAATTCTTTCATTTTTTCATTGTAATTTTCTATATTTTTGGTTTTTGCATCTGCCATTAAACGATAGCGTCTTTCCATTTCAGCCACCATATTTGAAAGCGCATTGACCGCTTTTTTTGGATCTGTGATAACAGGAGTTAAAAGATGAGGAATATCATTATAAATGCTAAATTCAAGCATCTTAGGATCTATCATCATCAAACGCAAGGTTTTAGGAGAGTTACGATATAAAAGACTTAAAAGCATAGAATTTATCCCCACACTTTTACCGCTACCTGTAGTTCCTGCGATGAGTAAATGCGGAAGTTTTTTAAGATCGGTTACAAAAGCATTGCCTACTATATCTTTGCCCAAAGCTATAGTTAAAGGACTTTTAGCATTTTTAAAAACTTCGCTTTGTAAAATTTCTCTTAGGTAAATAGTTTGAATTTCATCATTTGGGACTTCTATGCCTACAACATCTTTTCCTGGTATTGGAGCTTGAATACGGATTGATTTTGCCATTAAAGCCATAGTTAAATCATCTTGTAAATTTAAAATACGACTTACTTTTACATCTGCGCTAGGACGAAATTCAAAAGTAGTTACAACAGGACCAACATAAGTGCTTATAACATCGCCACCTATTTTAAAACGACGCAACTTTTCAAGAAGATTATAAATTTTTTTATCTATTTCACTTTCATTGATTTCTTGTCTATGCTCTTTTGGATTAGCTAAAAAATCTAATGGTGGCAAGGTGAAATCTTTTGGTTTTTCTATCTCACCCTGCTCTATTTCACGCAATAAAGCTTGGTTAATAGCAATTTCTTTGGCTAAAACTGCTTTTTGAAGTTTAATTTCTTGATCATTTGTTTTTTCATTATCGATTTTAATTTCTGTATTTTGGATAAAATCGAGTGTATTTTTTTCTTCTATAACTATTTCATTTATATTTTTTATAGGAGTAGGTTCTATATAAGGATGATTTAACTCTTCTACAATAGGAGTAAATTCGAAGATATTGTCTGCTTTATCTGGATTTTTATTTTCATTTATTTTGTTTGATTCTTCTGTTTCTGTTTTGATTGTCTTTGAGTTATTAAAACTGTATTTATTCCCTTCTATAATATCGCTTGAATTTATCGCATCATATTCTTCTAATTTTTTAATTTCTTGTTTTACTTTATTTTCTAAAATTTCATTTTGATAGGCTTTGTATTCTTGTTCTAGTTTTTCTTTTTTTATCAAATTCTCTCTAAGTTCAAGCTCTTTTGTGAAAATTTTTGGTTTAACTTCCTGTTTAGAAACTGGAATTTCAATATTTTTACGCTTATAACTTGGCTCATCTAAATTTTTATTTGTATCTATTTGCTTTATATCTTCAAGTTTTTTAGGTTTTAAAAAACGTTCAGGAATCATATCTACCCCTTCTTCTGAAATAAAATTAAAATCTTCATCAAGGCTAATGCTCATTTTGCTAGCCTTTTGTGCGAAATTTCGCACTTGTTGAGAATGCTCATAAACAAAACTTCTTGATTCTTTTAAGCTTTGTGTATCAATCTCTATGGTTTCATCTAAAATTTGATTTTTTAGTTTTTCAAAGTTTTCCTTAGCTGTGGTAATTGAATTTTTACTTGCATTGATATTGCAATCTTTGATTATCTGTTCTAAGTTATTGGTTTTTTCTTTTTTATTTATTTGCAAATTCTCATAAATACTATCTTGCAAAATATTTAATTTTGGAGCCATAGGTTCTGATTTACCTACATCTTCTTTCTCATTTTCTCCGCCAAATACACGCATAAGTAAAGATTTAAAAGCTTGCTCTACTTTTAATAAAAAAGTAAAATCTAATTCTATTTTTAAAATTTCTTTTGCAAATTTCGGAAACAATAAGATCAAAGAAAATAGCAAAAGTAAAAGAGCAAAAATTCCACTCCCTGTATGTCCTAAGATTATAGAAAAAAATCCATATACAATTTCTAAAATATACCCAAACTCTCTATAAAAGACAGAAAATAAAAGCAAAGTAGAAAAAAAGGCCAAAGAAAAACCAAAAAGCTCTCTACGCTTAAAATTTTCTATTTTATAATTTTTTCTATAGTAAAGATAATTTAACACAAGTAAAAAAAATGGATAATAATACCCAAATTCTCCAAATAAAAATAAATTAGCCTTGTAAACCCATTCTCCCATGCTAGGTGCTAGCATACAAAGACAAATATAAAAAATAACAAGTGTAGAGCTGGTAAAAATGGCTTCTTTTTTAATATTCTTTCCTTAAAAATAAAATCAAAGCCAAATTATACCATAAATTTTTACATATAATTTAATAAGCTAAGTTGAGAAATTGTTGTACTAGCCTTAAGAGAAGCTTGATATGCAAGTTGAACTTGCATTAAATTCATCATAGCTTCACCATAATCTACATCAATAACATTTGACTTAATGCTTTGCACATTTACGCTTAAGAAATTTACTCGAGTATTGACACCATCTATAGTATTATGATAAGCTCCCATGGTTGTATTAAGCTTGCTGATATGATCTGCTAAATGATCGAGTCTTTCTAAAGCTCCTTGCATTCCGGTATTTCTTGGATCGGCCGAATTTCCATCGGCTCTCATATTACCACTTAAAACCGCATCTATCATAGTATCTAAATCTTTTATAAGATCAACATTTGGTTCATCTATAACTAAAGCATTATTGGCACTAAAACTAAAATTTGGACCATTCTCTACTTGCGCAGTTGTGGTATAAGGTGGTTGCGGAAAATGTCCACTTTGAGAATCACTTAAAGAAATTCCTATGTTGGTTCCTGAGGATAGCTTATCGGTAACGCTAATGCGACCTTTATAATCCATACTTACATCAACAGTAGCTTGAGAATCTTTCATGAGTTGTTGTAAACTATTATAACCATTTGCATCAACTTTTCCATTTGCAGCTGTTATGCTTTGGGTTGGAATTTTATCTGCGGCAAACATACCTATAATATCATTGATTTGACCATAAGTAATATCATTTGATCCTGTAACAACTCCACTATTTCCAGTTGCAGGATCAGTATGGGTTATAGGAAAACTTATGGTTTGACCTGGATTATTAGGATCAGGATAGCTTACAGTTGAAGTTTGTAAATTTATGGTAACATCGTAAGAATTTCCACCTTTGGAATTGACTTTTAAATTTAAAGTAGTACCATTTAGACTATTTCCTGCCATTACCTCGCTAAGTTTGGTTGAATCAGTTGCATAAGCATTACTTCCTTTAATAACTTGAGAAACATTACCATAAACAGTATTTCCATCTTTTTCAAAATAAACATTATCATAATCTGCACCATTGGCTTTGTTGCCAGCTGAATCAGTCATATTGCTTTTAATAAAATCAGTTTGAGCTAAACTAAAGGTAAACTCTTGCTCTTTTCCATCTTTTCCTGTTAACTTAATAGTAACTGGACTAGTTGGATTGGTAATATCACCATTTTTCATAGCCTCTTGCATAACAGCATTGGTAACATTATCCATGTTAAGATCATTATCCTTAACAAATTTTTCCATTGCTTTGAAACTTTCTGTTTTGTCCATTTGTGGAGTATAGGCTACGGCATGAAAGTCTAATTTATTATTGCCTTGTTTTAAATCTGTGATTTGAATTTGACCACTATTATTGATGCTTACTTCTACAACTTTATTATTAGCAGTGTTGCCATAAAGTGCACCAATTTGCTCTAATACATCTTCTATTTTATCATCTGGTTTTACTAAAACTGCACTTTTAAAGCTTGTTCCATCTGGTTTTGTTCCTTGAACATAGAGTGTTGAAGGTGGAAAATTAAGTTTTCGGTCTTTATCTTCAAAATCTATATCCGGATCTAATTTTCCATCTTTTACATAATTTTGCCCGATAAGCTGCTTCCAAGCAGAATCCCCGTTTAAATATTCTTGTTTATCTTTATCTGTATAACGATTATCTGTAAAACTGATATTAGTAGTAATTTGTTTTTTATAGTCTCCATCTGCTTTGAAAAATAAATCCCATCCAGGTATATTATAAGGACTTTCAGTTCCAGCTCCAGTTACTACATTGATATTATTTTTATCTCCATAATAATTACCATTGGAATCAAAAGGTTTATTTGCAACTTGTGAGCCTGCAAAAAGATACTGACCATTAACGCTAGTATTTGCAAGCTGAACTATACTCTCTTTTATGCGTTCTAATTCTTTTGCTATAGCCTCCCTTGAAGTTTGAGAGTTCCCATCACTTGCAGCTTGAGTTACTTTAACTTTAAAATCTTCAAGAAGTTTTACCATATCTTGCAAAGCTTTCATGCTGTTTTGAGTCATTTCTTTTGCACTGTTTGTTGCTTGTTTTACTTGTTCTAATGTTTTAATTTCATATTCAAGACGCGTATTATCTATATAAATGCTTGCATCTTCATATGAATTTTGTATTTTTAAACCTGAAGCAAGTTGTTGAGATATCTGATATAAAGCACTTTGACCGCCCATAGAATTATTCACACTATTTGTGAAATTAAGTTTATTTGTAATTCTCATTTTTTTCCTCTAAAGTATTAAAGTTAAAATCTTTTCAAACATTGCTAATAAACAAAAGCAATAACTGTTCCAAAAATTTAAATTACATAATTTTATATAATCTTTTTGAAAATACTTTTTATTTTTAAAGTATTTTTTAGTCTAAAAAAGTATAATTTCAACTTTAAATCTTAAAAATGAGCCCGAGTGGTGAAACTGGTAGACGCGCCAGACTCAAAATCTGGTAAGGGCAACCTTGTGTCGGTTCGAGTCCGACCTCGGGCACCACTTATTTTTTGCGGGAATAGCTCAGGGGTAGAGCACAACCTTGCCAAGGTTGGGGTCGCGAGTTCGAATCTCGTTTCCCGCTCCATAGAGTAAAAAAATATAAAATCTTTATTAATTATAAATTCTCACTTTTCTCTAATACTAAAAAATACTCATTTTCTAGAATTTCAAGTTCTTTTTGCATTACTTCAAGCTCTTGATAAAGCTTGTTAATACCTATTTCTTGATATACATTTGGATCGGATAAATCTTGATTTAATTTAGCTATCTTTTGCTCTAAAAAATCTATTTTTTCAGGATGGTTTTTTAATATCTCATTTTCTTTGTAGCTTAATTTTTTAGAGCTTTTTTCTTTTTGGTTATTATTTTGCTCTTGGGTTTGAAGCTCTAAAGCAAAATTATCCAATTCTTCAATTTCTTTTTCATTTTCAAGATATTCAGTATAAAGAGTGTGTAAAATATTTATATATCCATTTCCCTCAAAAGCATAAAGTTTTGTTGCGATTTTATCAACAAAATATCTATCGTGTGATACTAGCAAAATAGCCCCTTCAAAACTAAGTAAGTATTCTTCTAGTATATTAATCGTAGCTATATCAAGATCATTAGTTGGCTCATCTAAAATCAAAACATCATATTCTTTAGTAAAAAGCAAGGCTAAAGCAACGCGATTTTTCTCTCCACCACTTAAAAGAGCCACACTTTTATCTAAAAATTCCTTAGGAAATAAAAAATTTTTCAAATATCCATAAACATGCATATTTTTACCACGAACTTCAACCCTATCTCCACCATTGGGACAAAAAATTTCAAGCAAGCTTTTATCAGAATTTACCAAGCTTCTAGCTTGATCAAAATATCCTATCTTAAGCTCTCCGCGTTTTATTTCACCGCTATCTTGTTTTATTTGCCCTAGAAGAATTTTTAACAATGTCGATTTTCCACAACCATTTCTTCCTACGATAGCTATGCGTTCACCTTGTAAAATACGCGTTGAAAAATCTTTAAAAAGATTTTTATTGTTTATATTTTTGCTTATATTTTTAAGCTCAAAAAGCATTTTTTTACGATTGATCGTTTTTCCTCCATTAAAATTTAAGGCCGCTCTTGAAATTTCAAGTTTTAAGCGTTTGATTGCTCCGGGATTTTTTTTCGCTTCTTCACGCATTTTAAAAATGCGTTCTTTTCGTCCTTCATTTCTTTTAAGTCTTGCCTTAACCCCTCTTCTAAGCCATTCTTCTTCGCTTTTTAATTGCTTTAAAAGAGTTTCATGGCTCTTAGCAAGGCTTTGCAAAATTTGTGTTTTTTTCTCTAAATAGTTTGCATATCCGCCTTTAAAAATACTAAGTTTACCCTGCTCCACTTCTATACACTTGTGTGCTATAGCGTCAATAAAATATCTATCATGGGAAATAAAAATCACACACATCTTTGAATTTTTTAGCAATTCTTCTAAAAAGCTTGTCATATATACATCTAAATGATTAGTTGGCTCATCAAGCAATAAAATATCAGGATTTTTTAGTAAAAGTATGCAAAGGCCAACGCGGCGTATTTCTCCACCACTTAAAGTAGATATAATACGATTTTCATACTCAAGCAAACTAAATTCTTTTAAAACGCGTATTATTTTAGATTCTATATTCCAAGCATCTTTACTATCAATCAAAGTCATAAGCGTATCTATTTTTTTAAGATAATCTTTATTGCTAGGATCTTCTTCTAATTTTTTATGCAGTATTTCATATTCTTCTAAGGCATTGTAAATTTCTGCAAGCTCTTGCTTGATGGCTTCTTTTACACTTAAATTTGCGTTAAAATCAACGGTTTGTGAAAGCATGGCTATGCTTTTTCCATTTTGTCTTATTACTCTACCGCTATCTAAAGGAAGTGCGCCTAAAAGCGTTTTTAAAAAAGTAGATTTTCCTTCTCCATTTTTGCCTATAATGGCAATCTTTTCTCCCTCGTTTGCGCTAAAATTTACTTCATTTAAAACTATTTTGTCTCCAAATTTTTTTGAAGCTTCAATTAAATCTATAAGAGCCATTTTTTATCCTTGACTGAGTTTAAAACTAAAACTAGAACCATAGCCTAAAGTGCTAGAAATTTCAAGATAACTTTTATGTATACTTAAAATTTTCTTTACTAAAAAAAGTCCCAAACCAAAAGAATTATCACTTTTTACATCAATTTTATAAAATTTTTTTGTAATCAATTTTATTTTATCTTCTTCTATACCTTTTCCAAAATCTTGCACTATTATCTTTTGATCTCTTGCTGTTAAAATGACTTCTTTTTGACTATATTTTAAAGCATTAGAAAGCAAATTTATAATCACTTGCTCGATTAAAAATTCATCAGCCTTAACTTTCGTGCTTTTACCTTGCAATACAACTCTTTCAAAGCCTGGGTTTTTAGTGATTTTTTCACACAGAGAAAAAAGATCAAATTCTTGCATCTGCAAGGCTTCACTATTAAGATTAAAAACAAAATTAAGCTTATGGGTCAAAGCATTAAGCTTAATGCTTTGACGCGAAATTTTTTCTAGCAATTCCTTTTTTAATTTTTTATCTTCCAATTTCTCATCTTTTAGCATCTCTAAGCTAAGATCAATCACGCTTAATGGATTTTTAAGCTCATGAGAAATAGCAGAAATCACACTAGCAAGCTGAGTATTTTTTAAAGTGATTTTATCGCTTTGTTTTTTATTTTTCTGGGTATTCTTTAGAATTTTATCCTTAGTTTTTAAAAGCTTCTCATTTAGCAAATTAAATTCTTTAAACATTCCTTTTTCTAATATAACAACTTTATGATCCCCTATAGAATCTAAAAAATCCAAAATTTTATTAAAATTTTTCTCTATTCTTCTACCTAGCAACAACATTAAAATAAAAACAAACAGCAAGGACACTCCAAAACCGATTGCCATTTTTGTCCAAAAAAGTTCTAAATCTAAAAAACGAGGATAAACAATAATAATATATTTATATCCTTTGTAAATAAAGCTTTTAGTGAGAATTTTTTTTGAATCGAAATTTAAAATTTTTCCTTCTTTAAGATTAGAAAAAAAATCAGGATTTTTTACAGAACTTATTTTCATATCATTGTTTAGGATAATAAAATCAGCCCTAGTATCTTTAGCAAAATCCTTGATATTAGCATCATTTAAATGTTCTAAGAGAGAAAATTTTAAAACATCATCAAGGCTTTTGATTTTTTGCTCATATTGTTTTATAAGCAAGAAATTAAGATAAGAGTTAGTAAAAGTACAAAAAATAAACCCAAAAATCAAAGCCAATACAACAAAAAAAACTATAAAAATATTTTTAGTTTTTAGCATAATTTATAGCCAACACCTCTAACGCTTATAATATGATCTTTTAGTTTTGGAAATTTATTTCTAAGTCTTGTTAGAGCTATATTGATTGTTTTATCACTTGTAGTATCATCTTTCCAAACGCTTTCGCTTAAAAATTGTCTAGTAAGCAAGGTATTTGGATTTTCAAAAAAATATTTTAAAAGCTCATAGTCAAGATTTGAGATTTCTAATTTTTGATTTTTGTAAAAGAATTCATAATTAGCCAAATCTAAAATAAAATCACCAAAAGATAGTTTTTCTTCTTCTTTTTTATGGCGTTTTAAAATTGCTTTAATGCGAAGCAAAAGCTCATTAAAATCAAAAGGTTTACAAACATAATCATCACAACCACTTTCAAAGCCTTCGAGCAAATCTTGATGCAAAGCCTTGGC
The DNA here is from genome assembly GCF_001762775.1 of Campylobacter sp. BCW_6464. NCBI lineage: Bacteria > Pseudomonadati > Campylobacterota > Epsilonproteobacteria > Campylobacterales > Campylobacteraceae > Campylobacter > Campylobacter sp. BCW_6464. The sequence continues at coordinate 62,282 of NZ_MJXM01000037.1, forward strand.
TGTAAGAAAAATAACTGCTTCTTTATATCCTTGCTCTCTTAAATCTTGAATTTTTTCTAAAGAATCTCCACTGGGCAAATTTCTATCGACTATTAAAAGATCGATTTGCTCATTATCGAGCAAATCTTCAACTCCAAAAAAATCCACTAAAGATATAACTTCATAACCACTAGATTTTAACTTTAAAACAAGCAGTTCGTTTAAATCTATATCATCTTCTATAATTAAAATTTTAAATTTCAACATATTGGACAAATACACACGCCTCTAATTGTTTTAGTTCATCTAATACTTCTTTCTGAACTTTTTCATCAATCAAAACAACAGCCAAAGCATACCCAAAACCATCTCTACCAAGCCTAAAATCAGCTATATTGATATTTTTAGCTGCCAAAACGGAGCTGATTTTAGCTATAACTCCTGGTATGTCTTTGTTTTTAAAAATAATCATTTTCCCTTTTGGCTTAAAATCAGTTTTAAAGCCATTTAATCCAACTATGCGTTGTTCATTTTCATTAAACACTGTTCCTGAAACACTGATATTTGAATTTTCGGTGATAATTTTAACGCTAAGTTTATTATTATAACCACTATTTGGAAGAGTTTCGCAAGATAATTCAACTCCTTTTTCTTTGGCAACAAATTCTGCATTAACATAATTAATTTTCTCTCCTAAAATTCCACCCAAAGCACCAACAGCTGCAAAGGTTAGCATAGAATTTGCATACTCGCCAATAATTCCTTCAGCCTCTAATTTAATACTTTTTATAGGATTTTTATCAATTTGAACAGCTAAAAAAGCCATTTTAGAAACAAGTTCTATATAAGGAGCTACAAAAGGTGGTAAATCTTCGGTTTTAATTGGCAAATTTAAGGCATTAGGATAAGCCACGCCTCGTGCTGCACTTAGTGCTTGCTCACAAGCTTCTCTTGCGATATTGTCTTGACTTTCTAAAGTATTTGCTCCTAGGTGAGAAGTAACTGAAATATTTTCAAAGTCTAAAAGAGGATGATTAGTCGCAGGTTCTTTATTGAATACATCTATACCAAGCCATGCTATTTTACCACTTTTTAAACCTTCATATAAAGCCTCTTCTGTATACAATCCTCCGCGAGCACAATTTATTAATCTTATTCCATCTTTCATTTTTGCAATTTCTTGCTTTCCTATCATACCATTGGTTTCTTTGGTTTTTGGTGTGTGAATGGTAATAAAATCACTTTTTTCTAAAATTTCATCCAAATTTTTTGCTTGCTCCATATCTAAATCTGTAATCTTAGAAGCAGAAATATACGGATCGTAGGCTAAAATTTTCATACCAAATGCTTTAGCACGGATAGCTACTCTTGAACCTATATTTCCAAAACCTATAACCCCTAGCGTTTTGTTCATCAATTCAATGCCATACCATTTTTCTCTTTCCCATTTTCTTTCAATTTTTAAAAAATTATGAGCATTGACAAAGCTTCTAGCTGATGTTAAAAGATGTACCATTGTTAGTTCAACTGCGGCAATAGTATTTGCAGTTGGGACATTCATCACAATCACTCCTCTTTTAGAACACTCTGGAATATCAACATTATCTACGCCCACCCCAGCACGCACAAGCGCTTTTAATTTTTTGGCATGATTTAAGAAATTTATATCTACATCTGTAGAACTTCTAGTAATAGCAACTTCAACATCGCTTAGCATTTGCATAAGTTCATCTTTTGGAACTTTTGCAGCTTCTATAAGCTCAATATCTTCAGCTTTTCTTAGAATATCGATACCTTTATCCAAAATAGCATCACATACTATAATCTTTTTTTTCATAACCAAATTTCCTTTACTTCTGTATTTATTTTATATTTTTTTAATTCTTTCATAATATCATCTATAAGTTTTTCATTACCTGTATCCAAAAAGATTTCTGGACTATCACCTGATTTAAGAAGAAAATACTTCACATTAAAAGAATTTAAAGTCTGTCTTAAGCAAAACATAGAATAAATATCATATTTTCCAACTATAAGTTGATAATATTTATTTTTCTCCTTAAGCTCGCTAGTATCCGCATCAAAATATAAGGTAAATTTTTCTGCTGCTGGGGTAAAATCTCGTGTAGGCCATTTTGCTAATTCTTCTTGCCATGAAAGATCTTGATTTTGGGTTTGAATGCTTGGCTGCGTATTTGTATCTTTAGCAAATTGTGGAATGAAATTTACATTAGCTTTAAATTGCCAAAGCAATGTAAAAACAACAGCAAGCAAAATGAGTAATAAAATACTCAAAATGCTTATTGTAATGTATTTTTTCATTAAGTTAGCTGATCTTTAATGATATCACCTAAAGTCACTTTATCATCATTATTGATTTCATTAAGAACTTCTCTTTCTTTCATTCTAATAAGATTTTTAACACTTAGGCGAATTCTATTTTTCTTTTCATCAATAAAAACTATAGCAGCTTCAATATCGTCGCCAATTTTCAAATTTTCAAGCATAGAAGTGCTTATATCTTCTTTATGAATTAAAGCATCAACATTTTTACTTAGCTCTACAAAAACACCAAAATCTTTAATATCACGGATAGCGCCTTTTACAATATCGCCGACTTTATGAATTTTGGCATATTCTTGCACTGGAGAACTGCTTAATTCTTTTGTGCTTAATGATATTTTTTGGTTTTCTTCGTCTATTTTGATAATTTTTACTTTGATTTTATCCCCTTGGGAGAATTTATCTTTGCACTTATCGTTTCTATCCCAAGAAGCATCTTCATTATGCAATAAACCTTCAATACCGCCAAGTTTAACAAATGCACCAAAAGAAGTTACCGAGGTAATTTCTCCTTCAACCACATCTGCAATTTTGTAAGATTTCATAAATTCATCAAAAGGTCTAGAAAGTAAATTTCTTAAAGATACTCTTAAGCGTCTTTCATTCGGATTGATTTCAATTACTTCAACATCAATTTCTTGACCTTTGTTGATATAATCTTTTGGATTTTTGATGTTTTTATCCCAAGAAATTTCACTGATATGTAAAAATCCTTCTATATCATTTCCTAAATCTACAAAAGCACCATAAGGCTCTATATTTGATACTATTACTTTAATGGTATCACCTACATCAAGAGTATCTTTTATCTCGCTCCATGGATCAGGTAAAGCCGCTTTTATAGATAAGGATAAATGTTTGCGTTCTTTATCATACTTTATTACTTTAACTGGAACTTTATCGCCCTCTTTATAAAGTGTTCCAGGATTTACAGGTCCTTTGTAAGAAATTTCGCTGTAATGAACAAGGCCATCAACACCTCCTACATCTACAAACATACCATAAGTGGTAATTTTTTTCACAATACCTTCAATTAAATCTTCTTGTTGTGCTACATTATTGATCAATTCTTTGCGTTTTCTTCTCTCCTCATCTAAAGTTTTTTTACGAGAAACAATGATACTTTGCTCATCTTTGTCGATTTTAATAATTTTAACTTTAAACGTTTTGCCTATAATGTTATTTGTTTCTTTGAAGCCATATTGAGATTTTGGCAAGAAAAATTCAACATCATTTTCATCAACAACTATCAATCCGCCTTTATTTTTTCCAACTACTTTTACGGTAAAAATATCATCTTGATTTTCTTGATAGTTTTTAATAAATTCAATAACTTTTTCTTTTCTCAAAGCTTTTTTATGAGAAAGTAAAGATCTGCCACCACGAGAACCCATAACAGAAACTTTAATACTATCGCCTACATTAAATAATAACTTAGAATTGTCATCTTGTATTTCGCTAAGAGCTAAAATACCTTCAGATTTTTTACCTATATCTACATAAACTTCATCATTTTTGATCTCTACAATCACACCCTCTGTTGTAGCCTCTTCTCTTGATTTATCAAAAGCCTCTAAAAGCTGTCCAAAATCTTCTTCCTCAAGATAATCGTCTACAATGCCTTGAACTTTTTTGTTCACCTCGCTCATTATGGTCCTTTAAAATAATTTTTAGAAATTAATTGATTTTACCTTATTTTTCTTTAATTAGTGTTAAGTTTTTTTATTTTTGTTAATTTTTTTTAAATTTTTGACTTTTTTATTCTATATTGAAAACATTTTTTAATTAATTTTAAAATTTTCTATTTTGGCGATAACTTTTTGTATGATCCAATCAGGAGTACTAGCACCTGCACTAATACCACAATGTTTTTTATCTAAAAACCATTCTTTTTTTAACTCTTCTTCGGTTTCAATTAGATAACTATCTTCACAATTGGTTTTTGCAATCAAAAAAAGTTGTTTTGTATTGGCTGAGTTTTTACCCCCTACAACAACCATAACATCACTTTTAAGCGAGAGTTCTTTAATGGCATCTTGATTTTTAAAGGTTGCATCACATATAGTATTAAAAACTCTTACTTCTTTGGTTTTAAGTATTAAAAAATTTACTATCTCCATAAAATGTTCAGGCTTCTTAGTTGTTTGGCTTACTACAGCTATTTTATTAGGAAGTTTTATATGTTGAAGCTCTTTTTTATCCAAAACTACATAAGCTTTTGTGCTTACATAACTTTTTACTCCTTTAACTTCGGGATGATTTTCATCTCCAAAAATAAAAACTTCATAACCCTCCTTGCTCATTTGCTCGCAAATTTGTTGTGGCTTTGTAACAAAAGGACAAGTGGCATCAAAAATTTCTATATCTTTTTTTCTCAATTCTTCTAAATCTTGCTTTGTAATACCATGAGTTCTTATAATAGCCTTTTTTTCATTGCTTAAAGCTTTTATATTTTCCAAAGTTTTGACATTAAAATTTTTTTGTAAACGAGAAATTTCTTCGTTATTATGAATAAGAGGACCTATAGTTGCGGCATCTTTTATTTGTTCTGCTTTTTTAATAGCTCTTTTAACACCAAAACAAAAACCATAGTTTTTTGCTAATTCAATAATCAATCCTAGCTCCTAAATTTGATAAAATCTCTATAAAATTTGGAAAAGAAGTTTTTATACAATCACTATCATCAATCTCAACTCCACAAAGCAAACCTAAAATAGCAAAACTCATAGCAATACGGTGATCCCCATAGCTTTTAATTTTTGAAGATTTTAGTTCGCATCCACCTTCTATTTCAAAACCATCATCAAGTTCTCTAGCTTCAACACCACAAAGCTTTAGATTTTCAACCATCACAGCAATCCTATCGCTTTCTTTAACGCGCAATTCTTTAGCATTTATTAAACTAGATTTACCCTTAGCTAAAGCAAAAGCTATGGCCAAAGCAGGCGCTTCATCTATCAACCAAGCGATATTATCTTTAACTTCTATGCCATTAAGCTTGCTAGACTCTACCCTGATCTCACCAATAGTTTCAAAATCATTTTGAGTTATTGTCATTTCAAGTTTGGCGCCCATTTTTTGCAAAATTTTATACGCCTCTATACGAGTAGGATTAAGTAAAATATTTTTTAAAACAATTTGAGATTTAGGCAAAATAATAGCTACTAAAGCAAAATAGAAAGCCGAAGAAGGATCATTAGGAATGATTATATTTTGAGCTTTTAAAGGTTTTTTTAAAGGACTTATTTCAAGACTTAAGCCATCATTACTAACCCTTATCGGAGCTTTCATAGCCTTTAACATGTTTTCACTATGATTTCGACTAAGAGAAATTTCACTAAAAGTGCATACATTATCAGCTCTAAAAGCAGATAAAATCATAGCTGTTTTAACTTGAGCTGAAGAAATTTCGCTTTTATAGTTAAAAGCTTTTAAATTTTGACCTTCTATACAAAGTGGAGCTAAATTTGCCTCATTTCTTCCATAAATTCTAGCGCCTATTTGAGTAAGTGGTTTGTTTATCCTTCTCATAGGACGATTATTCAAATACTTATCTCCACTTAAAACAAAAAAACCAGAAATTCCTGCTAAAAATCCTATCATCAAACGCATAGCAGTTCCTGAATTTCCACAGTCTAAAATACAATTTGGAGATAAAATTTCTTTAGGGGGTATAATTTTGACGCAAGAATCTTTTTCTTCAATTTTAGCTCCAAGATTTTTTATAATTTCAAGAGTGTTTAAAGTATCTTGAGCTAAGAGATAATTTTGAGCCTTATTTTCTTCTTGTGTTAAAAGCGAAAATATAGCAAAACGATGAGATATGCTTTTATCTGCTGCTATATTTTCAAGTGTAGCATTTACAGGGGTTTGCAATTTGTAAATTTTCATCTTAAACCAAGACCCAAATTTTTAAGAGTATTTAAAATTTTATCCATGCATTCATTTACTTGATTATCTTCTAAAGTTTTATTTATATCCCTAAAAGAAAAACTTATGGTAATGCTATAAAATTCTTTAAGGTTTTCATCGCTATAAATATCAACTAAACGAAAATTTTCAAGTATTTCTAAATTTAATTCTTCGATACAATTTTTAATCTGATTGTATTCAAAACCTTTAGGTATTAACACGCTAAGATCTCTGGTGATAGCTGGGAATTTGGAATAAGGCTTAGCTATTTTAAAATCTTGCTTAATTAAATCTAAATCAAGTTCGCAAATATATGTTTTTGGCAAATCTCTCTCATTTTCTATTTTTAAATGCAAACGGCCTATAAAACCTACTTTAATATCTGATAGATAAATATCTGCTTGTTCATAAGGGCTTAAAATATTATATTTTGATGATTTTAGTTTAAAATCGCCTATAATATTTTTAATGTCTAAAAGAAAATCATAAAATTGCACCGATTCAGGTTTTGCCTTGTTGGAAATTTTAGCTTCTTCTTTTAAGCCAGAATGGATAAATGCGATACGATTTAATTCTTGATTATTGACATTGAAAACAACCCCTAGTTCAAAAAGTTTAATAATTTTTTTAGAATTTTTTGCATTTAAACTTGCTGCATTCAATAAATGATTTAAAAGGGTTGTTCTTAAAGTATTAAGTTCTGCTGTAATTGGATTGATTAGTTTTAATTTAACAGAGTCAAAACCCAATCTTTTAAGTTCTTCTTCATTGTCTAAAACATAATGTAAGCTTTCAAAATAACCACTAGCTACTGCTCTTTTCCTTAAATTTAAAAACTCAATATAATTTTTATATGCAGAATTTAAACGATTTTTTTCTACAAATTCTAAACCCTTGGAAGCAATATTATCAATACCTATAATTCTTACAACTTCTTCGCAAATATCTGATAAATTTTTAATATCAGGACGATGTAAAGGTGCTTTAACATTTATAAGCCCTTCGCCTGAAAGTATAAGTTCAAAACCTAATTTTTTCAATATTTTTAATACTTCATCTTTATCAACATTTTGCCCTATTATATCGCCAATACTTTCAATACTTATTGGTATGATTGGTAATTCTTTGTCGGTTAAAATTTGTTGAGAAGAACTATAAATAACAAGATTTGGAATCTGCTCAAAAATACTAAGTAAAAAATCCATTCCTAAATTTAATTTAGGCTCACTTCCCCTAAAACTTCTATAAAGTATTTTTTCATCTTGATCTTTATGATATATTTTAGCATCTGCAATCACCAATGGATCGGTATAATTAGCCTCAATAATAATTATTTTAGAATCATCTTTGCATCTACTTTCATTATTTTGGAAAATTCCGCTAAAGCTTAAAAGTTTATCTTTGTAAGATACTTTTGTTTCTCCATGCATTTGCTTGCTTAAATTGATGGTAAATTCTTCATCTTTTTCAGAAAAACTACTTAAATCATAAGCATTAAAAAGAACACCAGTTGAATGCGTTGCATAATTTAATAAATTTTCTATGGAATTTTTTCCCAAACTTTCAATTTGAGCAAGTCTTAAACTAAGCAATAAATTTGTTCGAATTTCTTCTTTTAGCTCTATGGCTCGATAATTATAAAGTCCATTAAGTTCTTTCTCAGCTGCTAAGCGCAAAATTCTACCAATACCTAAAACATTTTCACTTTCTTTGAATGGTTTTGGTTCTTTTAAATTTAAATTTAAAGCTGTAGCTAAATCACGAGCAATGCCATAAATACTTAAACAATCACCCCTATTAGGAGTAAGTTCTACTTCTATTAGCTCATCATTAAAAATTTCATAAGTATTTAAAGGTCTCCCAAGTTCTAATTTCCCTATACTCTCATCTAAAAGCATAATTCCTTCATTGATTTTTTCAAAACCCAGTTCTAAACTAGAACAAAGCATACCACAAGAATCCACTCCTCGTAATTTTGCTTCTTTTATTTCCATACCGTTTGGCATGATAGCACCTTTAGTTGCAACAGCTACAAATTGTCCTGCATCAACATTCGCAGCACCGCAGACAATTTGCAAGGTTTCGCTTCCGATATCAACTTGACAAATGCTTAATTTATCTGAATTTTCATGTTTAATTTTTTCCTTAACATAGCCTACAACAACTTTATCTGGAGCCTTTAAAGCGCCAACCCTATCAACTTCTATACCTATAGAGTTTAAAGTTTTAGCTATTTTATCCGAACTTATTTCTTCAAGTTCTAACCAATCATTCAACCAACTTTTAGTAATTATCATCTAAACTGCTCCAATAATCTCAAATCACCTTCAAATAAAGATCTTAAATCTGGAATTTGATGCAAAAGCATTGCAAAACGCTCTACTCCCAATCCAAAGGCATAACCACTTACATTTTCATAACCAACAAAATTATAAACATTAGGATCAACTATTCCACATCCTAAAACTTCAAGCCAACCTGTATGTTTGCAAACTCTACAACCCTTTCCTTTGCAAAACACACAAGAAATATCAACTTCAGCAGAAGGCTCTGTAAATGGGAAAAAACTTGGACGAAAACGAACTTTCACATCTCCGAACATATAACGCAAAAAATCTTCCAATACACTTTTTAAATTTGCAAAGCTAACCTTTTGCCCTTCTTCCACCACAAGGCCTTCAACTTGATGAAACATAGGAGTATGCGTAATATCAAAATCTCTTCTAAATACAGCACCAGGGGCTATCATCCTAATAGGAGGTTTTTGTGCAAGCATTGTCCGTATTTGCACTGGCGAAGTTTGTGTTCTTAAAAGCCTTTTATCATCAAAATAAAAGGTATCTTGCATATCTCTTGCAGGGTGAGATTTAGGCAAATTTAACGCTTCAAAATTATGAAAGTCATCTTCTATTAAAGGCCCTTTTTCTATGCTAAAATTCAAAGCTATAAAATACTCTATGATTTTATCCATGGTGCTCATAACAGGATGCAAGGCACCCGTTGTAATACTTTCATCAAAATAGTTAAAATTTAAAGCATCTTGTTTCATTCTTTCTTCTAAAGCAAGATTTTCCAAATCTTTAAATTTGGCTAAATAAGCCTCATTAAATATTTCTTTTTGTGCATTTAGTTTAGCAGCAAATTCTTTTTTCGCCTCATCTTCTAACTCTTTAAGTTTTGTAAAGCCTTCTGTTAAAATACCTTTTTTTCCAAGAACGGAAATCCTAATAGCTTCCAAATCATTTAAATTCTCACATTTTTGAATCTGTTCTATAAAATTTTGCAATTTTCTCACCTTAAAATAAAATATTTCAAGTTCTAATTCTATTAAAAACTATTTTAAATTCAGCATAAAAACCAAACTTTAAAGATATAATTGTATCAAACCAACAATAAAAAAGGATAAATAATGCAAGAAAAAACAATTTTTGAACTCATAGTTGAAGGTAAACTTTCATGCAATAAAGTACTTGAAAGTGACGATTTTCTAGCATTTCATGATATTGCACCCAAAGCACCCATACATATACTTATAATCCCTAAAAAACATTTTAAAGACTTTCAAGAATTTGATCCTGAACTTATGGCCAAAATGACAAGTTTCATACAAGAACTAGCTGTTCTTTTAGGCGTAGATAAAAGTGGATATCGCTTGGTAACAAACTGTGGAAAAAATAGTGGACAAGAAGTTTTTCATTTGCATTTTCATATGCTTGGAGGTTTTGAACTGCCTAAGGAAAAAACAAAAAAAGAAAATCCTCAAGCTTTATTTTAATTTAAATGGTAGAAAAACTACCATTTAAATTATTTTGTCAAAGGTAGCAACATTCCCTCATATAATTTTTGATAAATTTCATCACCGCATAACTTTTTAGCTAATTCTAAACCAAAAAGAATTGCCGTAGCTGGACCTGCTGAAGTTATAACATTTTTATTTACAACTACAGCCTTGTTAACACGATTTCCATTAAGTCCAACTTCACAACTAGGATAGCAAGCAAACTCGCCCTCTAAAACACCTGCTTCATTTAAGACTATAGGAGAAGCACAGATTGCGGCAACAATTTTATTGTTGCTATGAAGTTGTTTAATGATATTTAAAATAATATTTGAATTCTTAAGATTCATCATACCTTCAAAACCACCCGCCAAAGCAATGGCATCTAAATTTTCTATATCAACATCCTCTATAGAATAATCTGCTTTTACACTAATGCCATTAGCACCCTTTACTAATAACTCACTATTTAGCGAAGCTATAACAACTTCCAAATCTGGATTTAATTCTCTTGCTCGTTTTAAAACATCTGCAATTCCTATAAATTCAGCTTCTTCAAAACCTTGAGCCAATGGAATTAATACTTTTTTACTCATTTTGTTCTCCTTTTTTATATTTTTTAAATCTTTCTTCTCTTTCTTTGTTTTTTTGCATCATTTGATGATTGAATCCTATGACCAAAACAATCATTAAAAACACAAAAATAGCTATTAGAATGAAATCTAAAATTTCCATAAATACAACCTTATTTTTAGGAAATTCTAACATATTTTTTTAAATCTTTAGAGAAAATTCAAAGATATTTCTATAAAATCTTTTTTTAAATAATTTCTCTGAAAAGGTTTACAAATTGAATCAGAAAAATATAAGAATTTTTGTTTTTTTTGTTATTATTATTTTATGGGGCTATTTTTCTTTCCCGATAGAAATATTAAAAATTCAAGATCCTAGTGGAGTTGTAAGCTATGGCTATACAGAAAACGCAAAAGCTTATTTAAAAAGTTATCTTATTACGCTTTTATTAACTGCTTGTGCTGTTATTATCGGAGTGATTATTGGTTTTAGCTTAGCTATTTTACGCTTCTCTAAATTTAAAACACTTAATTTTATTATAGATGAATATATAGACATTATACGAGGAACACCAGTAATTTTACAATTGATGATTTTTGCTTTTGTAATTTTTACTTTTATAGATAACCTTTATGCAGCCATTCTTGCACTAGGACTTAATAGCTCGGCTTATATAGCAGAAATTGTAAGAAGTGGCATTAATAGTGTGGATAAAGGACAAATGGAAGCTGCAAGAGCAATGGGACTTGATTACAAAACTTCAATGAAAGAAATTATTCTTCCTCAGGCTACTAAAAACATTCTACCTGCATTAGCTAATGAATTTATTTCTTTATTTAAGGAAACTTCTGTTGTAGGATTTATTAGTGTTGTTGATATTACCATGCAAAGTCAAAGCTTGCAAGCCGTACTTTACAATCCAAAACCTATTATTTTCACTGGACTTGTTTATTACGTAAGTGTAAAAATTTTTAGTTATTTTGCAAAAAAACTTGAACTTAGGATGAATAAAAATGATTGAAGTTAAAAATTTACAAAAAAAATATGGAGAATTAGAAGTTTTAAAAAATATTAACACTACAATCTCAAAAGGCGATGTAATAGCTATCATAGGTCCAAGTGGAGGCGGAAAAAGTACATTTTTACGCTGCATCAATCGCTTAGAAGTAGCTGATAGTGGGGAAATTTTAATCAATAAGCAAAACATACTTGATAAAGAAATTGATATTAATAAGATCAGGCAAAAAGTTAGCATGGTATTTCAGCATTTTAATCTTTTTGCTAATAAAAATGTTATGGAAAATTTATGTTTAACGCCCATTAAAACAGGAATTTTAAGTCAAGAAGAAGCCATAAAAAAAGCAAAAATACTTCTTGCTAAGGTGGGTTTAGCAGACAAAGAAAATATAATGCCCCATAAGCTCTCTGGTGGACAAAAACAACGCATAGCTATTGCTAGAAGCTTGATGATGAATCCTGATGTTATTTTATTTGATGAACCTACTTCAGCTCTAGATCCTGAAATGATAGGTGAGGTTCTAAGCATTATGAAAGATGTTGCAAAAGAAGGTTTAACTATGCTTGTGGTAACCCATGAAATGGGTTTTGCTAGAAATGTTGCCAATCGTATATTTTTTATGGATAAAGGAAAAATTGCTGTTGATTCAAGCCCTAAAGAAGTATTTGAAAATCCTAACAATGAAAGATTGAGAGAATTTTTAAACAAAGTTTTAAATCATTAATTCATAAGCCACTAAGGCTTATGAATTTTAATCCCAACATTCAGCGTTTTTAATTCCAAGTTTGCTAGCGTTAAATTTAGGATCTATACCAGATTTTTGTTGTGTATTAAAATCTTTTAAAACTTTATTTACTATACCACCTAAAAGCAATAAAGATATAATATTTGTCGTTGCCATGAAGGCCATAGTCAAATCAGCCAAATTCCAAGCAAGTTTTAAATTCATTTGAGAACCTATAAAAATCATAGCCACAGCTGTAATTCTAAACAAATTCATTGCAAATTTGGAATTTGTTAAATACTTAACATTAGCTTGAGCATAATAATAATTTCCTATTAAAGAAGTTATTGCAAAAAGAACAATAGCTATAGTAATAAAATGGATTCCAAAGCTACCATAATACTCACGCATAGCTTCTTGAACTAAAGGCATTCCACCATCAATTTTACTTTCTCCAAGCCCTAAATATGCCATAGAAAAAAGAACTAAAAATCCAGAACTTGTACAAACAACAACATCAATTAGAACCGAAAAGGCTTGTATAACACCTTGTTTGGCTGGATGACTTGTCAAAGCTGCTGCAGCTGCATTAGGTGCTGAGCCCATACCCGCTTCATTTGAAAAAAGTCCTCTTTTAATCCCTATAACTAAAGCAGAACCAGCAAAACCACCAAAAATCGCTTTAAAATCAAAAGCACTTTGTAAAATCATATGAACCACAGAAGGAATTTTATCAAAATTCATTAAAACAGCAATCACGGCAAGTAAAACATAAGCTAAAGCCATAAAAGGAACAATTAAAGAACTAATTTTACCTATTTTAGTATGGTGAGAAAAAAACATCCATGCACCAAAAATAGTTAAAACAATACCAATAATCATTGGCCAAGAACTTGATGCAAAATCTACAGCAGCATTTGGATTAAACATATCATAATAAACTTTAAAAGACGAAGTCATTGTTTGACTTTGAAGTCCGTTAAATCCATAAGCATAAGTAATAATAAGAATAAAAGCAAAAAAAGCTCCAAAAAAATGTGAGCCTAAGGCTTTTTTTATATAATAAGCTGGACCACCTTTAAAACCACCTGTATCATCTTTTGATTTGTAAACTTGAGCTAAGGTACTTTCAGCAAATGCTGAGGCACCACCAAAAAATGCCATAACCCACATCCAAAATAAAGCACCAGCGCCACCTGTAGCCAATGCCAAAGAAATTCCAGCGATATTTCCTATACCAACTCTAGAAGCAGTTGAGATCATCAATGCCTGAAAAGGTGAAATATGTTCTTTAGTGTGTCCTTTGTTTTTTTCTGTAAGAATTTTAAATACAGAACTCAACATACGAAACTGAACAAAGCGAGTTAAAAAACTATAATAAAGCCCACAAACAATAAGTAAAACTACCATAATAATGTCTGTATTTGGGACAATCTTATTAGCTATAATATCAGACGCTTTATTGGCAAAATCTAGCATAATATCTAAATTCATCCAAACTCCTCAAAAAATAATCTAAATTTTACTTTAACATAATTTTTATAAAAAGGACTTTATGATTTTATTTGTTTTAAGTTATTGTGTAAATTTGAAACTTTTAAGAAACAAAATTGCTAAAATTTTGTCTTAAAGCTTCATAAGAAATTATACCAACGCTTGTAGCTAAATTTAAACTTCTTCCATAAGATTTCATAGGTATAGTTATAGCATTTTCCCAATTTATTTGCATTAATTCCATAGGTAAGCCATAACTCTCACTTCCAAAGAATAAGAAATCATTTTTTTGAAATTCTGCATCAAAATAAGCTTTTTGACTCTTAGTTGTTGCGAAAAAAAAGCGATTTTTATAAATAATATTTTCATTTAAAAATTCTTCAAGATTCTCCCAAATAATAGGCTCTAATTTATCCCAGTAATCAAGCCCTGCTCTTCTAACAGCTTTTTGAGAAACATCAAAAACAGTTGGTTTAACAATATGAAGTTTAAAACCAGCATTAAAGCACATTCTACCTATACTACCTGTATTTTGCGGTATTCTAGGGTGAACTAAAACTATATTAAACATATTTATACTAAAACTCTTTGAATGTTAGGGTTTAATTTTACTAAAATTTCATAGTTAATAGTATGAAAAAAATCAGCCCAAATATCAGCATCTTTAAACACGCAAATTTCCTCGCCAGAATTTTCACAAGAAAAACTATCCATTGACATCTTTCCAAGTATTACTTTTCCATTTCCAAGCACTAACTCCCCTTTTCCATTGTAACGGAAAAGACCATCAGCATAACCCAAATCATAAGTTGCTACTTCCATATCCTTTGCAGCAGTAAAAATGCCTCCATATCCTATACTCTGTCCTTTTTGTAAAATCCTTTGACTTAATCTATGAGCATACAAACTTAAAACTCTTTTTAAATTTGATTCCCCGTATCCAAATTGAACAAGCCCAACTCTACAATATTCATCTTCAGGAATTTTCCCTCTAAATAATGCTGCAGAATTATGCGAATGAAATAATAAATTTGAAAAATATTTTTTTACTATCTTTTTAGCTTTTTGAAAATTTTCTTTTTGAACAAAAAAACTTCCATCCATTTCATCTGCACTAGCAAAATGTGTAAACATTCCAGTAAGTTTTAAATCACTACTTCGAATAAGATTTATAGCATGCTCTAAATTTTCTACACAAATTCCGTTGCGATGCATGCCTGTATCTATTTTTAGATGTATTTTTATATCTTGCTTGTATTTTTTTACTTGGGAAATATCATTTAAAGCATAAATAAATCGAGAATTTTCATTACCATGAGGACGATGTGATAGTATTAATATATTCTCAAAAAATTCTTCGATTTCTTGAGCTTCTTCTTCACTCTTAACAGCAACAAAAGAAACTCCTAAATTTTTGGCTAATGGAGCTAAAAGCTTAGCTCCATGTCCATATGCATTATCTTTAAAAACGCAAATTAATCTTTGAAAACTCCCTATTTTTTTAGCAATATGTCTTAAATTATATTCATAAGCTTTTTGATCAATTTTTATTAAAGACATTTATTGCTCTGCTAAAATTTTCATTTTACCTTTACTATCTATCTTAACGTATAAAATTTTATCGCCTCTAAACTGATAGTTTTTAGTGTAATAATCCTCATAAAATGAAATTCTATACATAGTTTCATTTTCTAAATTCGGATAAGGGCTGATATTAATATCTGAAAATTTAATCTTTTTATCTTCTTTACGAGAAAAAATAGATTTTTTCATGGAAGCAAACTGTTCAAATTTCATTTTATCAAAACGTTTAAATTCTTGCTCATCATAAAAACTTAAATAGGTATTAGTATCACTATTTGTCCAAGCTAGTTTCCATGTAAAAAGATCAGCCAATAAACTAGCTATTTGATCCTTTTTAGCTCTAATTTTTTCTTTTTCTTCTGTCATAACAAAAACTTTTTTGTCTTGCACAACTTGTGCAAATTTCTCCAAATTGTTATTAAATAAAGCAATACACCCTCTTGTTTTAAATTCATCAAGTCTAGAACCATCTAAAGGATAGCCATGGATCCAAATACCACCACCTGTTTTTCCTTGTACTTTATCAAGTAAATTTGGATAAGTTGTAGCAAAAGCAAAGGGACCATAATAAGGATCACCTGGATTAAACTTACGACCTAGCTCATAAAAACCTACTGGCGTTTTCAAATCTCCTTCTATTTTTTTATCGCCCATTAATCCAGTTATTATTTCTTTTTGTTCAAAATCTTTTCTTATTTTTCCATCCTCGTAAGAATAAACACGGAGAATTTTATCTGTTTTATTTGCAAGCACGATAGCAACATTATCATCATAATATCCGAGTGAAATATTTTTATCTCCTATTTCACTTAACCAAAAATCCTTTTGAGTTAATTCTTTTTCAATCGCTACGCCAACAGCATCTAACCCTTGATTAAGATAAATTTTAACAAGATCTGAGGCATGCAACATCAATGAAGAAAGTGTAATTAATAAAGTAAGTCGTTTTAACAATGTTTTTCCTTAGGTATTTCAAAATTTTTTAAGTCAAAAATGTTTGTGATTATAATATTTTTTTTCTTAAAAAATATTAATTATATTAATAATGCGACCTTATTTATGATATAATTTTTATAAATCATAAAGGCTTGTTTTAAAAGGTTGTCTATAGTGGTAAGAAATTTTTATAGAAATATCTTTTTAGGCATTTTGTTTTTAGCTTTTTATGCATTATATGATAAAAAGAAAGTATATTTAGCTTAAATACATGCCAAGATCTAGCTTGTGACTTAAATTTACAAGATTGTGTTTTTTCTTTTAATAAAAAAATATTGAAGTTTCAGCCTACCCAAAACCTATAAAAATTTTCAATAAAACTACTATAAAAATTAAAAATTCTCCTCATTATTCTAATTTAAAGATTAAAATTTATAGTTTAAATTCCTAATATAGGCGATATCATTCCTAAAAAATTTATATAGTTAATGGTGATATTCTTATAAATTTTATAGATAGAAGTATTACCAATGATTCTAGATTTAGGGTTGAATTTTTATCCAGCTGGTTTTTTCTTTGATTGTGATGTTACTATGCAAAAAATTTTCAAACAGGTAATACACATTGAAAGATTTTAAAAAATTTATATTCAAATAAAAATATTTTTTGATATAATGAACAAATATTTAATATTATAAAAATAAGGATGCAAATATGAAAAAAATTCTTCTCTTAGGCGCTCTTTTTGCTGTAAATCTTTGGGCTGTTAATGATATAGAGGTAAAAAATGCTTTTGTAAAACAAACTCCACCTCATGCGAAAAATAGTGCTATTTTTCTTACCATTTTTAATAATACTGATAAAGATATTGCTTTAATAGGCGTCAAAAGCGATATCAGTGAAGCAAGTGAACTGCATACACATATACACAAAGATGGAAAAATGATGATGCAAAAAATTCCTGAAATTATTATAAAAGCTCATTCAAGCACAGAGCTTAAATCAGGAGGTTACCATATAA
The DNA here is from genome assembly GCF_001762775.1 of Campylobacter sp. BCW_6464. Classification (NCBI taxonomy): domain Bacteria; kingdom Pseudomonadati; phylum Campylobacterota; class Epsilonproteobacteria; order Campylobacterales; family Campylobacteraceae; genus Campylobacter; species Campylobacter sp. BCW_6464. The sequence goes on from NZ_MJXM01000037.1 coordinate 79,644, forward strand.
TGCTTTTAAAACTAAAAAAACCTATTATTAAAGATATGAAGGTAAATTTAGATTTAAAATTTAATAATCACAAAACCATAGAGTTAAAAAATATTGATTCTAAAGAATTCTAATTAATGAGAAAAATTATTTTTATCCTAGCTTTTGCTTTTGTTATTGCTACTTTATATATTATTTTTGATTTTTATATAATAAAAGATTCTCAAAAAATAACAAAAGCTGATTTTTCCACCCCATTGACTTGCGATCTTAATGTTAAAGACTGCACATATAGTTTTAATAATAAAGAAGTCTTAATTTCCCTAAATCCTAAACCCTTACAATCTTTAGATGTTACAAATCTAAAGATTGTAAATCTAGGAAATTATAACAACTTAGGAATTAAAATTTATGGATTAAATATGTATATGGGTGAAATTAAGCCTAAAATACATCGATTAAATTCAACAGACTATGAAAGCAAAATAGTTCTTGCTACTTGTGTTTTAGATACTATGCGTTTTAGGGTAGAATTTATGGATAATAATAAACCCATAGGGTTTTATTTTGATTTTGAGCTAAAAAAATGAAAAAAAATATTATTTTATTTATAGTTATAGTTGCCATTATTTTAGGTGTAATATTTTTTATTAAAAATCATCAAAATTCTTATGATTTTATCTTGAAATCAGATTTAAAAGAGGAAGCCACCCTAAAAGATTTTAAAGGAGATAAGCTTATTATCTATTTTGGATACACTTATTGCCCTGATGTTTGTCCGGCAACTCTTAGTTTAGTAGGCAAAGCCTTAAAGCAAATCAATAATCCTAAGGCTCACCTTCTTTTTATTTCTTTAGATCTAAATAGAGATAATAACTTAAGTAATACAAACGAATGGTTACGATACTTTTACCCAAAAGCAGATGCTTTAATTGCAAAAGATGAAAAAACTCTTCAAAAAATAACAAAACAATATAATATTCAATATCAAAAAATAGATCTAAATGATTCTTTTATGGGTTATTCTATAGCACATAGCAATATGCTTTATCTTATTGATGAAAAAGGTCATTTTTATAAAGAAATTAGCGATTTAAATCCACAAGAAATTTTAAGAGAACTTAGAATTTTTCTAAATTCTCAATAATCATACTTAAGCAAAAAGATCAGTTGAGAGGTATCTTTCAGCCGTATCGTTTAGCATAGTTAAAATTCTTTTATCTGGAAATTTCTTTGCTAGCATACTTGCGGCAAATACATTTGCTCCACTTGATATACCTACCATTAAACCACTTTTGGCAAGTTCTTTGGCTGTATTTATAGCATCTTCATTACTTACCGTGATCACTTCATCTATAACTTCTTTATTTAAAATAGCAGGTATAAAATTCGCCCCTATTCCTTGTATTTTATGGCTTCCCGCTTCACCTTTGCTAAGCAATGGAGAATTTAGAGGCTCGACTCCAACAATATGCACTTTTTCTAATTTTTCTTTTAGTATTTCCCCAACTCCACTAATAGTACCGCCAGTTCCAAAACCAGCTACAAAAATATCAAGTTTATTATCCAAATCTCTTAAAATTTCTAAAGCCGTATTCTTACGATGCGCATTTTTATTTGAAATATTTTCAAATTGAGAAATCATAAAAGAATTTGGAGTATTTAACAATATTTCATTTGCTTTATCAACCGCTCCTTTCATTCCTAAATTTGCAGGAGTTAATTCTAACCTAGCGCCAAAGAGTGTTATCATTTTTCTTCTTTCTAAACTCATAGATTCAGGCATTACAGCAATAAATTTAAGTCCCAAATCTGCACAAATCATAGCCAAAGAAATTCCAGTATTCCCACTAGTTGCTTCAACTATTGTAGTATCTTGATTAATTTTTTTACTATCTAAAGCATCTTTAATCATTTCAAAAGCTGCTCTATCTTTTATAGAATGACTAGGATTTAAAAATTCGCATTTAGCAAAAACATTGATACCAAATTTTTTCAAATGTATAATGGGAGTATTTCCTATAAGCTCACTTACTTTTTCATGTACTTTCATAATTTTAATATCCTTTTTTATTTAATAATGATAGTTTTATAAAAGTTTAAAAAAATAAAGTAAATAAAAGATGCAAAATATCCGAATCAATCAAGAAAGAAGGCTAGAATTTATCTAGCCGAAGTTTTATTTTTTCTTTTTGTTGCTTGCTTTTGCAACAGCTTCTTTAAGGTTTTTACCTACCTTAAATTTTGCAACTCTTGTAGCAGGAACTTTAATTGTTTTTCCTGTGCTTGGTACTCTAGCTTCTCTAGCAGCTCTTTCTTGAGTTGAAAAAGTACCAAAACCAATAAAACTGATGCTATCACCTTTAGCTAAAACATCAGTAATAGTAGAAATAACTGCATCAGTAGCAGTAGTAGCGTCTTTTTTTGTTAGCCCAGCTGTTTGAGCAACTAATGAAATGAAATCTGCTTTAGTCATAAAAGCTCCTTTGTTTTAATTGAAACGCCTAATTTTAGCATATTTAAAAAACAATATCAAGTAAAAAACAGCTTTTTTTAAGTTTTTTTCAAAAAACTTTATTATTTTTTCTTATATCTTTCAAATTCTCCGCTATTATCAATTTCATTACCAATTTTCTCGTATAAATCATAATAAAATTTAACAAATTCTTTACACTTAGGCATAATAGGAAGAAAAATATCATCTTCAATTTCACAAAATCTACTTAAAAACTCTTTTGCATCAAGTCTTAAAGCATAGTGTTTTGCCAATTCATGATAATTTTTTAAAGTTAGTTCTTTAAATTTTTCATAATGCCCTAAATCAAAATTTATCTTCAAATTATTATTTTCAAAAATCAATACTTCACTTTCAAAAAGCAAACTAAGATGAATAAGTCCTTCTGTATAATAAGGTCTAACTTCATCAACCCTTTGCCAAGAAATAAGTCCAATAGCCCTTTTTATAAGTTCATGAAAAACAGGCATTATCAAGTCATCTTGTTCGTGATAAAAGAAATTTATAAGTCCACCTGTAGTAGCTTTATATTCTTCTATATTTTTAAAAAAACCACTCTGATTCATTGTTTTTTCAGTATCATTAGCAATAAAAAATATATGACCAAATTCATGGCCTATAGTTGATACTTCATAAACCCTTTTCCAAATTTTTTCCTGATAAAATAAAATATTTCTTCCAAAATCCAAAAATTCTTTATCAAAAATCTCGCTAGAAATTTTCATAAAAGGCTTTGTTTTAGCATTTTCATATACAAAATTTATAAAGGCAAATATTTTTTTGCCCGCCTTAGAACTTACAAACTCATCATTTGGAACGACTTGAGCTGAGAATAAACCTTTAAGTTCAGCACCATAAAATATCATCGGAGTGCAAATATAAAGTTGAGTTTTTTCTATATTAGATAAAACTTCTTTTTCTAATTCACAATCTTCAAGTCCTATATTTTTATAAACATGTTCAAAACTTTCCTTAATTTCACTACCAAATTTCAAAACATCAAAATCATTCTCATCTTCTATTCTTATATCCCATTCTAATGCCACCGCATGAGTGTAATTATCTTCATAATATTCTAAAGGATGTCCCACTTGTAAAGGTGATTTTACTTTCATCCAAGCAAATTCAGCTTCTTGCCAAGCTTTTATAACCCTATCTTCATCTTTTTCGCAAAACGCCAATTTTAATTTTTCAAAATATTCTATATAAGCTTTTTCCTCTTCGTTGCTAGCAAATATTTTTAGTTGATCAATCATATTTTCAAAAGCAAATTCTAATTTTAAAATTTCATTCTCGAAAAATCTCGCATAAGGAACAAATTTCCATAAATTTCCTATTCTAACTAAAACACCATAGCTTCGCTCACAAATTTCTCCTTCTGAAGTTTTTTGATATAAACGATTTTTACGCAAAAATTCCATTGCATCATCTAAATTTGGAAATTGAGTAGATAAAATTTTATTATTTTTTTCTATAATTTCTTTAGTCCAAGAAATTTCAAAAATATTCATAATTAAACCTATATTATGCACTCCTTGTATTAAGGACTGATAAAAATTATTTAAAAGCTTTTTCTCTTTTATTTCATTAATTAAATTTTGATGTTCTTTTTCATAAAACTTTCTAATCTCTTCATAGAACTTATGTTTTAACTCTATAATCTTATCTTCCTTAAAGTTGTTTTTTTTCCACTCTTGAACTAAATTTTCTTCCTTTAAATCAACCAAACGCCTAAGTATGGCTAGCATAGTTGTTTTATCTTGTTTTAATTCGCTTAAAGAAATCAAAGATCTAAAATACTCACCCACATCTTCTTTGTCTAAAAACTCATATAACGCATTATTTCTTTCTTTGTATTTTCTAACCAATTTAGCTATTTCTTTAAAATTATTCATACTTTTATTCTCCTTTTTAACTTTTTTAATTATAATTCATTTTTTAAAATAAGGAGTAAAAATGAGAGATATGGGAGAACCAAAATTAAAAATTGTAGCCATGCCAAGCGATACAAATCCAGCAGGAAATATTTTTGGCGGATGGATACTTTCACAAATCGATTTAGCAGGAGCTATCGCAGCAAGAGAACTTTCTCCTGAACGCGTTGTAACCATCTCTATGGATAAAGTAGTTTTTAAAGAACCTGTTTTTATAGGTGATATAATTTCTTGTTACTCTAAAGTTGTAAATGTGGGCAACACTTCAATCAGCGTTGAAGTAGAAGTCACAGCTCAAAGAGTGGATTCTCAAGGTTGTACTTCTTGCATTAATGTAACTTCGGCTTTAGTAACTTACGTAAGTGTTACAAGAGATGGAAAGAAAAAGCCTATTACTGAAGAACTTAAAAGAATTCATGGCTTTTTAAATGCTTAAAGCTTATTTTGTATGATAAAACTTTATCCTTTAAGCTTATCAGCATTTATTTAAACCGCCACTATTATATTTTTTATCTAGACATTCTTTGAAAAATTCCCCTCTGGTTTTTGGAATTTTTCCTGGATGTTTTTGTTTCATGTGTTCTAAATACTTATCATAACTAGAAAGTCCCACCAAGGGATGAAAAAACCTTTCGGCTTTTTCATAATAATACTTAAATTTTTTGAAATTCATCAATCTTAATATACTTAGTTTCTTTAAGAGGAATTTTAATTTTACCTAAGCAAATTCCTATACAAGAAATTATAACAAGCAAGGTAGCTATCATAAAGAACACACAAAGAATTGCATTAAGTAAATTTCCAACTTTACTTTGAGTGGCTATTGAAATTTCTTTTTTAATTGTAGAAATTTCTTTTTCATCTTTAGTGTTATTTAATTTAAATTCTAAATCTTTAATTTTTTGACTTTGTATGCTAACGGCGGCTACATGACTTACCGCATTTGCTACTTTATTGCCTTCTTCATAAGGCATAATTTTTTGAATTCCTCCATACAGAGTTGCCACTAAGACAAATACCGCAGGTACTAAAGTAACCCAAGTATATCTTGCCTTGCCCATTTTTACAAGTATAGTTGTAGCAAGAAGCAAAGCCATACCCGCAAGCATTTGATTACTCACGCCAAAAAGAGGCCAAAGCGTATAAATTCCTCCCTTAGGATCAATGGCACCTTGATAAAGAAAATATCCCCAACCTGCAACACTTAAAGCCGTAGCCAAAAGTCCAGCTGGATAATTATGAATATCTCCTAAAGGTTTATAAACATTACCCAATATATCTTGCACCATAAAACGACAAGCCCTTGTCCCAGCATCCACCGCTGTTAAAATAAATAAAGCTTCAAACAATATAGCAAAATGATACCAAAAAGCCATCAAATCCACGCCGCCAAAAAGTTCATGCAAGATCAAAGCTACACCTATAGCAAAAGTTGGAGCTCCACCTGTTCTTGAAAGTATAGTATGCTCTCCTATATTTGTAGTCAAAGTAGTAATTTCTTCAGGAGTAATGCTAAATCCCCAACTTGAAATGGTTTGTGCTACACTTACAACATCTGTTCCTATCAAAGCAGAGCTTGAATTTATAGCAAAATAAAGACCTGGATGTAAAATACAAGCACAAATTAAAGCCATAATCGCCACAGCACTTTCAGCAAGCATAGAGCCATATCCAACAGCTAAGGCATGAGTTTCGTTTTCAAGCATTTTAGGAGTAGTTCCACTAGAAATCAAAGCATGAAAACCACTGATCGCACCACAAGCAATGGTAATAAATAAAAATGGAAATACTCCACCTGCAAATACTGGACCTGTTCCATCAAAATACTGAGTATTTGCTTTTGGCATTTGCAAATCAGGAGCAACCAAAACAATAGCTACAGCCATTACCACAATAACACCGATTTTCAAAAAAGTTGAAAGATAATCTCTTGGAGCAAGTAAAAACCACACAGGTAAAACAGAAGCAATAAAACCATAAGCCATCATAACAATTGCCAAAGTTGGAGCTTCTAAAGTAAATATTTTAGCCCAATAAGGATCAGCAGCTATAACGCTACCATAATGAATAGCCAAAATTAAAAGCACAAAACCTATTATAGAAGCCTCCCCTACTCTACCTGGACGGATAAAACGCATATAAATTCCCATAAATATTGCTATAGGAATAGTCATTGCGATAGTAAATAAACCCCATGGAGATTCTGCTAAAGCTTTTACAACCACCATAGCTAAAATGGCAATAATAATAAGCATAATGCCAAAAATCGCCACCATAGCAACTCCACCTGTAAATTTACCCATCTCATCCTTAATCATCTCGCCAAGACTTCTACCTTTTCTACGAGTAGATATAAAAAGAACAACAAAATCATGCACAGCACCCGCTAAAACTCCTCCTACTAAAATCCAAAGCATAGAAGGCAAATATCCCATTTGAGCAGCCAAGATAGGTCCTACTAATGGACCTGCTCCTGCAATAGCAGCAAAATGATGTCCAAATAATACAGCCTTATTTGTAGGCACAAAATCACGCCCATCATTTTCTACAAGTGCTGGTGTTGCGCGATTTTTATCAAGTTCTAAAACCTTATAAGCTACAAAATGCCCATAAAATCTATATCCTATCATATAAATACATATAGCAGCAACCACCAAATAAATCGCTGATACACTTTCGCCATTTTGTAAAGCTAAATAACCAAAACAAATAGCGCCTAAAGTTGCAACAAGCAACCATAAAATTTTAGCACTTAACTGAGTCATAATTTCTCCTAAGAAAATAAAATATTTTCAAAGAATAACAGATTTATAGATTAAATTGTATAGAAAGATGTTTAGTTTTTTCACATTTTTAAAAAATATATGTTTTTTGTTTCTTTAAGTAGCATAAAAATGAAAAGCTTAAAAACAATCTTTAAGCTTTTTTAATCTAAATAAAGAGAGAATTTACACTTTCGTTATGATAAACACGACGTATTACTTCAGCAAAAACAGATGTAACACTTAATACTTTAATATTTGGTAATTGCTCTTTTAAAGGTATGGTATCTGTTACTACAAGCTCATCTAAAGCTCCACTTGCTATTCTCTCATAGGCTTTTCCACTTAAAACTGCATGAGTACAGCAAGCCATAACAGATTTTGCACCTTTTTCTTTTAAAGCTTCTGCAGCTTTAACTATAGTGCCAGCAGTATCAATAATATCATCTACTAGGATAACTTCTTTATCTTTTACATCTCCAATGATGTTCATTACTTCACTTTCATTGGCTTTTTCGCGACGCTTATCAACTATAACTATATCAAGTCCTAAATGCTTTGCAACACTCCTAGCTCTTGCAACACCGCCTATATCTGGACTTCCTATAATAGCATTTTTAAAATGTTTGGCTTTAATATAATCATTAAAAACTATACTTCCATAAAGATTATCTACTGGAATATCAAAAAAACCCTGAATTTGCCCTGCATGCAAATCTATCGTAGCTACGCGATCAATCCCAGCTGCCTGAATCAAATTAGCCACAAGTTTAGCAGTAATTGGCACCCTAGGATTTGCTTTTCTATCTTGTCTCGCATAGCCAAAATATGGGATAATAGCCGTAATCGAATTTGCACTTGAGCGACGCAAAGCATCTGTAAGAATTAAAAGTTCCATTAAATTATCGTTTGTAGGAGCGCAAGTACTTTGAATAATAAAAACATCCTTTCCGCGTACGCTCTCATCAATTTGAACACTAATCTCTCCATCACTAAATCGTTTTACTCCAGCATCACTTAAAGGCAGGGAAAGATATTTAGAAACTTGTCTTGCAAATTCCACATTAGCTGAGCCTGAAAAAATTTTATAACCTCGCATAAAAAACCTTAATCAATAAAATTATGAATTAATACAAAAGATTTTAATAAAAAAAATGTTAAAAACTGCTGTAAATTTAAAAAGCTTATATAAAAATATAAGCTTTTTTAAGAAATGTAAGCTGTCTTTTTAGCATAATATCTTACTAACATAGAAAGTGAAAAACATATTATAAAATAAATTCCCGCAACAACACCTATCATCGCTAAAATTTCTTCAAAACTTCTTAGTTTTGCCAATATAGTTTTTGAATTATAAGTAAGTTCAGCTATACCTAAACCCGCTAAATAAGCTGTATCCTTTACAGTGGTTACAATTTGAGATAATAAAGCAGGTATTATTTTTCTAAAAGTTTGTGGTAAAATAATATAAAAAAGAGTAAAAAATTTACCAAAACCTTGAGAATAAGCTGCTTCAAACTGACCTTTTGGTATAGAATTTAATCCACCTCTAATAATTTCAGCCATAACCGAACTCGTATAAAGTGAAAATCCTATAGTACCCCAAAAAGCTTGAGGAAATTGTCCAAAAAATACAGGTAGAACAAAACAAGCTGCAAGCATCCATAATAATAAAGGAGTATTTCTGAAAATATCTATATAGCAAGCTGCTAAAAATTTACTTAATCTATCCCCATAATTTTTAGTTATAGCTAAAAAAGTTCCAAAAATAATCGAAATAATACAAGTTGCTAAGGCTATTTTTAATGTCAGAAATAAACCTTGCATTAAAAATTCAATATTTTGTGCATTAAAAACATTTTCCATTAACAACCCTTTATCTCGTTAAATGTGCTTTTTTTAATTTATTTTCATAAGCTTTTGCAAAATAAGCCAAAGGATAACAAATTATAAAATATAAAACCGCTGCAAATATATAAGCTGGCGCATAATTTCCATAATCAGCTGCATAGCTATCAGCAGAATGCATTAACTCAGCTCCACCTACAATAAGCAATACAGAGGTATTTTTGATTAAATTTACCATTTGATTGGTCATCGGTGGTAAAATAATTCTAATGGTTTGAGGTACTATAATATAACGCATTTGTTGAATATAAGTAAACCCTTGAGACGCAGAAGCTTCAAACTGACCTCTTGGTACAGCCAAAATTCCACTTCTAACCACCTCGCTTACATAAGCTCCGTGATAAGCCCCAACACCCAATACACCAATAGTAAATATATCAAGCCTTATACCTAAAACAGGCAAGGCATAAAACAAAAAGAAAATTTGTATTACCAAAGGAACATTTTGAAAAAGCTCTACGTAAATTCTAGTGTAGGCTCTGATAATTTTAAATCTACTTGTAGCCATAACTCCGCCTATAGTTCCAAAAATTGTAGCTATAAGCAAAGCAAGAATGCTTACTTCTAAAGTATAAATAAAACCATTAATAAAAGCATCTTTATTATCCAAAGCATCTAAAAATTTCCATACCGCAAAAGGGCTTATACTATTTTCATCATATAAACCCCAAGAAGTAAGAATTTGTCTTAAATGTTCAACAAAACCTACACTTTCATTCATATTATAAACCCCATTTTTTCGCTAAAGCATCAATTTCACTTTTATGTTCTTTTACAAAATCATCAACATATTTTGCAAAAGCTGGATCATCTTTTTTGGTTACAATACCATAACTTTGTGGTTCAAAACTATCTGGTAAAATTTCACTTTTATCATCCACATAACCTAACAATATTGATTTGTCTACAGAAAACGCATCAACTCTTTTAGCATCTAAAGCAGCTTTTATACTTGGATAATCAGGAAATTCACTAAATTTAACATCGACACCAATTTTTTTAGCAGCTTCACTTATAGCTTTTTTTGTAGTTGCAGCTTGAGCTACTCCAATATTTGCACCTTTCATATCAGCTAAAGATTTATATTTTTTTTCTTTTAAAACTAAAAGCCCTATAGCATCTTGATAATAAGGCTCTGAGAAATTATAAATTCTTTTTCTCTCTGGAGTAATAGTAAAAGTTGCTATCACTGCATCTACACTACCATTATCAAGCAAAGGGCCTCTTGTTTTAGCATTAACTGCGACTAGTTTTATTTTTTTATCATCACCTAATATACTTTTAGCTAGCAATTTGGCAACATCTACTTCAAAACCTTTAATTTCACCTGTTGCTTGATCAAGTAAAGCATAATGTGGAACATCATTTTTAACACCAACTATTAATTGTCCTTTAGATTTAATAGACTCAAGTTTACCTTCTGCTGCATTAGCATTACTGAATGCAACACAAGCACCTAGAGCAAAAACTGCCAACTTTAATAAAGATTTTCTAAAAACCATTTTTTCTCCTTTCAATTTTGGTTAATTTTTAAGAATTTTCCCTAAAAAGAGTCGCGCTCTTTCGGTTTTTGGATTTGAGAAAAATTCACTAGGAATATTTTCTTCCACAATAGCGCCATCTTCCATAAAAATAATCCTATCTGCTACTTCTTTTGCAAAACCCATTTCGTGTGTAACAACCACCATAGTAGTATTGCTTTGGCGTGAAATTTCTTTCATTACATCTAAAACCTCTTGTATGGTTTCTGGATCAAGGGCTGAAGTAGGTTCATCAAATAAAATATAGGGTTTTTTAGTACAAAGTGATCTTGCTATAGCAACGCGTTGTTGTTGTCCGCCTGAAAGGGTTGCTGGATAAACATTTGCTTTATCCACTAAACCTACGACTTTTAAATACTTAAAAGCTGTTTCTTCAGCTTCTTTTTTAGATTTTTTTTGAAGTTTCATTGGAGCTAAGGTTAAATTTTGCAAAACCGTCATATGTGGATATAAATTAAAATGCTGAAAAACCATTGCACAATATTTTCGACAAATTTCAATTTTATTTTTATGATTTAAAACAAGATTGTTAACTACTACCTCGCCTGAACTAACTTCTTCAAGCCCATTCATGCAACGGATAGTTGTACTTTTTCCACTTCCACTTGGACCTATAATAACAAGCTTCTCACCTTCTTTAACAGAAAGATTGATATTCTTTAGAACATGATGAGTTCCGTAGTATTTATTTACATTTTTTAATTCAATCAAGTTTTTTCCTTTATTTCTAACTAAATATAAAATTAATTAAAATTATTTTATCATTAAATAAAGAAAACTACTTCAAAATGTAACTTATTTTTACCAATAAATTTCCAAAGTGTAACTTTTAGTAATTTTTAGAATTTATACTTTTTCATAGTAAACACCTCTTGGAGAGAAAATCTTTTTAAAATAAATAGTCTCTGGAATCAAATCAGCATTGCCAATATAAAGCCTTCCTTTGTCATTTAAAATTCTATGAAATCTCTCCATAAGTTTTAGTTTTGATTCATGATCAAAATAAATAATCATATTTCTAGAAGCTATAATATCAAATTTTCCCAATCTTGAAAATTTTTCTTCAAAAACATTGCAAAGTTCAAATTTACAGGTACAAAGCTCATTTTTATTAATAGTATAAAATTTATCTTCGCTTTCTAAAAAAAACCTTCTTTTTTCACTCTCACTCAATCGCTGTAAAGTTCTTCCTTGATATTTTCCAAGTTTTGCTTTTTCAATCACGCTTGAATTAATATCAATGCCTAAAACATACATATCTTTAATAAAATTCTGTGCAGCCAGTAACGCTAAAGAATATACTTCTTCTCCACTTGAACAAGGGGCACTTAGGATATTTACTCTCTTTTCTAAGCTTTTGGCATAATAAATTATTTCTTTCAATTGAGCCAATTCTCTTAAAAAATAAGTTTCACCTATGGTTACAAAATCTAAAGTTTCTTGTTTAAGTTGTCTATTACTTTTTAATTTTCCCAAAAATTCGGAAAAATTTTTAGTATTAGTTCCTTCAAGAAATTTATTCAACTTTAAAGCTAATATATTTTTTTTATCGGTTAAATCAATACCGCTCATTTCGTTGATAATTTTTATAAATTCATTAAGTTCTAATTCGCTAGGAGTTATTTTTTTTTCCATGTAATTTTCCTTTTATTAATCCTGATCAATAAAATTTATAATTTCTTTTTTAATTTCTTTTAAGCTCATAGGTTTTAAATGTGGATTCATATCTTTTGCTCTTTTTGGCATACCATAAACGACGCTATCTGCCTCATTCTCACATAAACATCTAACCCCTGTTTTATAAAGCTCAAATAAACCTTTTGCGCCATCATCTCCCATACCCGTTAAAATAATAGCAAGTATTTTATTTGTTTTTGCCAAAGAAACAGCGGAATGAAAAAGCAAATCTACACTTGGCTTAAAACTTGATACCACATCTTGCCAAGAGGCTACAATATTTAAATTTCCAGATAAAATAGTATTTTTAGGGCAAATATAAATTTTATTGCTTAATATCTCTTTATCGTTCAATAAGCACACTTCACTAAAAGCCTCCTTATTAAATTGCCTCACAAAAGATGGAATAAAACTAACACTCATGTGTTGAGCTATAACTACACAAGTATTTTTTATATCAATATCCTTTAAAAGAAATTTAAGCTGATTAGGACCACCTGTTGAAGATCCTATGAGTATGAGCTTCATTTTCTTCTCCCCTTAATTTATTGAAATTTTATTTTTCTTGTCGCAAATTCTAACATATATAAAGAAAAATAAAGCTTATTTTTAAAAAAAGAAAAGCTGTTTTTATGATTTAATATGATAAGATTAGATTTTTATCTTATTTTATATAGTAATTAGGAAACCAATGCTTAGGGAAAAAATTTATATTGCTAGTGATCATGCTGGTTTTGAATTAAAAGAAAAAATTTGCGTATTTTTAAAAGAAAAAAATATAATTTTTAACGATTTAGGAACAAACACTTGCGCAAGCTGTGATTATCCTGATTATGCACATTTACTTGCCGAAAAAATAGACAAACGAAGCTTTGGCATTCTTATTTGTGGAAGTGGAATTGGAATTTCTATTGCAGCAAATCGTCATAAAAACATTCGCTGCGCATTATGCCATGAAAGCTTAAGTGCGGAACTTGCAAGAAGACATAATGATGCCAATGTTTTGGCATTAGGTGGAAGATTAATCGGGATTGAATTAGCTACAGATATTATAGAAAAATTCATTCAAACTCCTTTTGAAGAAGGGAGACATATGCAAAGAATTCAAAAAATTGAGGTAAAAATATAATGTTTACAAACTGGCTTGTTTTAACTATATTAATTTGTGCAACTATCTATCTGATTGTAATGTTGTTTTACTATAAAACTCTACTTAATAAAGAAAAAACATCAAAAGATTTTATCAAAAACAATCTTGATGATACTGAGATTGTTATTAGAAAACTACAAATCCAACTTCAAAGAAGTCTTGGAAATATAGATATACTCACAGAAGAGCTTAATAAAATCAAAGCAGACCTTACATCTTTAAGAACTAGAAATTCTCAATATCGTTTAGAAAATGACAAACTAAGACAAAGAATTAAAGAATTAGAAGCAAAAATCGAGGCATTATTATGATAAAACTAACACAAGAAGAACAAAAATACCTGCTTGATAGCATTAGAATTATTGCTGATTTTCCAAAAAAAGGAATTATTTTTAGAGATATTACCACTCTACTAAATAACAAAGAGGCTTTAAATTTTCTACTTAAACATTTAAAAGAACGCTACAAAGATTACAATCTAGACTTCATAGCAGGAACAGAAAGCAGAGGATTTATCTTTGCATCTATGATTTGTGCAAAACTTAATCTTCCTTTTGTGCCTATTAGAAAACCTGGAAAACTCCCTTTTGAAACCTTTAGCTGCGAATATGATCTTGAATATGGCAGCGATAAAGTAGAACTTCATAAAGATGCATTTAAAAATATTCAAAATGCAAAGGTTTTACTTGTAGATGATTTAATAGCAACTGGCGGAACAGCTATAGCTTCGTATGAACTCATTCAAAAAGCTGGAGCAAAATGCGTTGAAGCTTGTTTTTTAATGAATCTTAAAGATTTAAATGGAGCAAATAAACTTGAAAAACTTACTTCAGTTTATAGTGTTTTAGAAATTTAAAACTATAGAAAGGCGCAAATGGAAGAATTTTTAAAAAATTTACTTTACCAATACAAAGATCTAGCATATATTATTATTTTTTTATGGTGTATTTTAGAAGGGGAGTTGGCTTTAATTTTGGCAGGTATTTTTGCCCATCAAGGACATGTAAATTTAGGCTTTGTTATATTTATAGCAGGACTTGGTGGTTTTGTAGGCGATCAAATTTATTTCTATATAGGAAGATATAATAAACGCTACATACAAAAAAAATTAAAAACCCAAAGGCGTAAATTTGCAGTAGCACACTTACTTTTACAACGTTTTGGTTGGCCTATTATTTTTATACAACGCTATATGTATGGCTTTAGAACCATTATACCTATGAGTATAGGAGTCACGCGTTATAGTGCAAAAAAATTTGCTATTATCAATCTTTTTAGTGCTTGGGTTTGGGCATCAATCACTATACTTTTAGCTTGGTATTTTGGAGAACAAATTTGGAAGATGGTGACTTGGGCTGAAGAACATTGGTATTATGCAGCCATTATTATTATAGCTTTTTTATCCCTTTTATTATTTGGTTTTAAACAAATGGAAAAAGCTATACTTAAAGATAAAAGGAAAAAATCATGAAATTTGAATTAAACGATAAAAAACTAGATGCTATAAAAGCAGACTTTGAACTTATTTTTATACAGGATAAAAATTTAAAAAATTTTAACAAAGAAAAAGATTTTTTTAAACTTAATAATTACAAAGGCGAAGGTGTATTACTAGACTTAAACAATAAAAAGCTTTATTTAGAGCTTAAAAGCCTTGCTTATGAGGATATAAGATTAAGTCTTTGCACAGCATATAAAACTCTTGAAAAGCTTAATATAAAAAGCGTAAAACTTCCTAGCATAATAGGAGATTGTGTAGTTAGAAGTTTTACATCTTTAGTTGAAGGCGTACTTTTTGGAGCTTATAAATTTGACAAATATAAAAGCGAGAAAAAAACAAGAACTTTAGAAAGATTTATTATTTCAAGTGAAGAATTAAATGGTAAGAAATTTAATAAAGATGAAGCTAAGATAGGTTTAGAGCGTGGAGAAATTTTAGCCAATGCTACAAATTTTACCAAAAATATAGTCAATGAAATTCCTGAAATTTACACCCCTTTAAAAATGGCAGAAGATGCGCAAAATTTAGCTAAAGAAAATAAAAACATTATTTGTAAAATTTATGATGAAAAATTTTTGGCCAAAGAAAAAATGAATGCTTTTTTGGCAGTCAATCGTGCCTCGGTACATCCACCACGCCTCATTCATCTAAGCTATAAAGCCAAAAATGCAAAAAAACGTGTTGTATTTGTTGGAAAAGGCTTAACTTACGATAGCGGTGGATTAAGCTTAAAACCAGCTGATTTTATGCTTACAATGAAAGCTGATAAAAGCGGTGCAGCAGCAGCAATGGGGATCATAAAAGCCGTAGCCGAGCTTGCTTTAGATTTAGAAGTGCATTGTATTTTAGGTGCAACTGAAAATATGATAGGCGGCAATGCTTATAAGCCTGATGATGTGTTAATCAGTCGCGAAGGCGTAAGTATAGAAGTAAGAAATACAGATGCAGAAGGACGCTTGGTTTTAGCTGATTGTCTTTCTTTTGCACAAGATTTAAAACCTGATTTACTTATCGATATGGCAACACTTACTGGAGCTTGTGTTGTAGGACTTGGAGAATTTACAAGTGCTATTATGGGAAACAATGAAGAATTGCAAAATGATTTTTATCTAAGCTCTAAAAAAAGTGGAGAATATACTACAATCTTACACTTTAACCCCCACTTAAGAGAACTTATAAAATCAAATATTGCCGATATTAGCAACACTGCCTCTAGTCGCTATGGAGGCGCAATTACCGCGGGGTTATTTTTAGATAAATTTATTCGTAAAGAATATAAAGACAAATGGTTACATCTTGACATAGCAGGACCTGCTTATACGGAAAAATCTTGGGGATATTCTAGTTTTGGTGCAGGTGGAGCTGGAGTTAGAATGTGTGTTAATTATCTAATTCAAATTTTAAGGAAAGCTAAATGAGTTTAAGCGTAGGTATAGTAGGACTTCCAAATGTTGGCAAATCAACGACTTTTAATGCTTTAACTAAAGCACAAAATGCCCAAAGTGCAAACTATCCTTTTTGTACCATAGAGCCTAACAAAGCCATGGTTGAAGTTCCTGACTTAAGACTTAATGAACTTGCTAAAATCGTAAAACCTGAAAGAATTATGCATTCTTTAATAGAATTTGTAGATATCGCTGGACTTGTTAAAGGTGCAAGTAAGGGTGAAGGCTTAGGAAATAAATTTCTTTCAAATATACGCGAAACTGAGATTATTTTACACATAGTGCGTTGTTTTGATGAAGAAAATATCACCCATGTTGAAGGTGGAGTTAATCCTTTGCGTGATGTAGAAATTATCAATACAGAGCTTATTTTAGCAGATATTGAACAACTTAGTAAAAAAATAGAAAAACTCACCAAAGAAACCAAAGCCAACCAAAAGGGTGCTAAAGAAAGCCTCGAACTTGCAAATTCTTTACTTGATCATTTAAACAAAGGCTTAGCTGCAAGTTCTTATCCTGAAAAAGAAAACGAAATTTATCAAGCCTTAAGCAAAGAATTAAGACTGCTTTCTGCTAAAGAAGTGATTTATGGTGCAAATGTTGATGAAAATGGTATTAGTGAAGATAATGATTATGTAAAAGCTTTAAAAGAATATGCTAAAAAAAATGATCATGAAGTTATCAAGCTTTGTGCAAAAATCGAAGAAGAATTAGTAGGATTAAGCGATGAAGAAAGCCATGAATTTTTAAGTTCTCTAGGAGTTAACGAAAGCGGTCTTGATCAAATCATACGCACTGCTTTTACTAAGCTTGGACTGATCAGTTATTTTACCGCTGGTGTAGTTGAAGTGCGTTCTTGGACAATCAAAAAAGGCTGGAAAGCACCAAAAGCAGCGAGCGTGATTCATAATGACTTTGAAAAAGGCTTTATAAAAGCTGAAGTTATTTCCTATGAAGACTATATCCAATACAAAGGCGAAAATGGCGCCAAAGAAGCAGGAAAGCTACGCCTTGAAGGAAAAGACTATATCG
This sequence comes from Campylobacter sp. BCW_6464, assembly GCF_001762775.1. Taxonomy (NCBI): domain Bacteria; kingdom Pseudomonadati; phylum Campylobacterota; class Epsilonproteobacteria; order Campylobacterales; family Campylobacteraceae; genus Campylobacter; species Campylobacter sp. BCW_6464. Next base: position 97,088 of record NZ_MJXM01000037.1, read on the forward strand.
TTTTAGACGGCGATGTAATGCATTTTAGATTCAATGTTTAGGCAAAATAGCCTAAACAATATTTATAAATTTTGAATAAAACCTTCCAAAATTTGAATTTGCTTTTCTACGCTTGCAATAGAACTTGAGCCTTCACTTTGCTTAGAATTTAAAGAAAATTCAAAATTTAAAAGTTCCATAGCTTTTTCATCAAATACAGGATCTATTTTTGAAAGATCTTTAATTTCACTTATATCAATACCTTGTGCTTCAGCTTGTGCAACAACATTTCCCACTATAAAATGTGCTTTTCTAAAAGGAATATTTTTTTCACGCACCAAATAATCCGCCAAATCGGTAGCCAACAAATGACCTTTTTTACAAGCATTAAGCATATTTTCTTTATCAATTCGTATTTCTTTTAACATTGCATTTAAGATGATTAAACTATCTTTAGCGGTTTTTACACTATCAAAAAGCCCTTCTTTATCTTCTTGCATATCTTTATTGTAAGCTAAAGGTAGAGCTTTCATTATAGTTAAAAGAGAAATCAGATTTCCATAGACACGCCCTGTTTTTCCGCGTATAAGTTCACAAACATCGGGATTTTTTTTCTGAGGCATGATAGAACTTCCTGTTGAAAAACTATCACTTATGGATATAAAAGAAAATTCCGAACTTGAAAATAAAATCATTTCCTCGCAAAGTCTTGAAGTGTGTGTAAAAATAACTGCTATATCATAAAGTAAATCAAGAGCAAAATCTCTATCACTCACTCCATCCATAGCATTTGGCATAATATCTTTAAATCCTAAAATTTTAGCGTTCAACTCACGATTGGTGGCATAGCTTGTTCCTGCACACGCACAAGACCCAAGTGGCGAAAAATCAGCGAGTTCTAGACTATTTTGCAAACGCTTAATATCTCGCATTAGCATAAAAGCATAAGCTAAAATATAAAAAGAAAAACTCACAGGCTGAGCGTGTTGTAAATGTGTAAAACTTGGCATAATAGTTTTTTTATGCACTTTGGCATGTTCGAGCATGGTTTGAATCAATTCTTTTAAAAGCTTTATAAGTTCAATATGAGATTTTTTGACAAAAAGTTTAAAATCAGTAGCCACTTGATCATTTCTACTTCTTGCAGTATGAAGTCTTCCACCAATTTCACTACCTATAAGCTCGCTTAAACGCTTTTCTATAGCCATATGAATATCTTCATCTTTAATATCAAAAATAAATTTGCCTTGCTCTATTTCACTTCTAACCTGCTCTAAACCTTTTATAATAGCATCTAATTCTTCTTTTTTTAAAATACCACAACTTTCAAGCATTGTAGCGTGTGCTATAGAACCTTGTATATCTTCATTGAACAAAGTTTTATCTACATTTAAACTTGCATTAAATTCTTTTAAAAGCTCATCACTTGCACCACTAAAGCGTCCTGACCACATTTCATTTTTCATTTAAATGCCTTAAATTTTTGGTCCAAATTTGCTAAATTCAATGCCTTCTTTGACATCTTCATAACGTTTAAAATTTTGTATAAACATATGTGCTAATTTATCTCTTGTTGCAATATAATTATTTTTATCTGACCAAGTATTTATAGGATTTAAAAGCGTGCTTTCTACACCTTCTAAAGCTTTTGGAATAGCTAAATCAAACACTTCAAAATTTTCAAATTCGCATTTTGCAATACTTCCATCTAGAATAGCATTAATGCAAGCCCTAGTAGCCTTAATGCTCATTCTTTTACCCACACCGTAGCTTCCACCGCTCCAGCCTGTATTAACAAGATAAACATTAGCTTCATGCTTTTCAATCTTTTCACCAAGTAATCTCGCATAAACCGTTGGATGCAAAGGCATAAAAGGTTCTCCAAAACAAGCTGAAAAAGTTGCTTGAGGTTCTAAAATACCACGCTCAGTTCCAGCTACTTTTGCTGTATAACCACTTAAAAAATAATACATAGCCTGCTCTTTGCTTAGTTTACTTACTGGAGGTAAAATTCCAAAAGCATCTGCACTTAAAAATATAATATTTTTTGGATGCCCTGCTTTTAGACTAGGCTCATGATTTTCAATATGCTCTATAGGATAAGAAACTCTTGTATTTTCTGTTTTTGAAGCATCAGCATAATCAACACTCTTATCGGCTCTTAAAACTACATTTTCTAAAAGTGCATTTCTTTTAATGGCACCATAAATTTCAGGCTCATGTTCAGGATCGAGATTGATTGTTTTTGCGTAACAACCACCCTCAAAATTAAATACACCTTCATCATCCCAACCATGTTCGTCATCACCTATAAGTTTTCTTTTTGGATCGGTTGAGAGTGTAGTTTTTCCAGTGCCACTAAGTCCAAAGAAAAGTGCTACATCACCTTTTTCTCCGACATTTGCACTACAATGCATAGAAAGTTTATTTTCTAGTGGCAACCAATAATTCATCATAGAAAAAATACCTTTTTTCATTTCTCCGCCATACCAAGTTCCACCAATAACTGCTATATTTTCTTCAACATTAAAGATTACAAAAACCTCTGAATTTAAACCATCTTGTTTGTAATCTTCATTGATACATTTGCAAGCATTATAAACAATAAAATCTGCTTTAAAATTCTCAAGTTCTTCTTGACTTGGGCGAATAAACATATTTTTAACAAAATGCGCTTGCCATGCAATTTCAGTAACAAATCTTACTGCTTTGCGACTTTGCAAAGAAGCGCCACAAAAAGCATCTTGAACATAAATTTTCTTTCCACTTAATTCTTGTTTTGCTTTGGTCAAAAGCTTATCAAATAATTCTTTTGTAATGGGCTGATTTACCTTTCCCCAAGCAATATACTTACTAGATGGATCTTGTTTTACAAAATATTTATCTTTAGGACTTCTACCTGTAAAAATCCCTGTATCTACACAAAAAGTATCATTATCCGTACTTAAACCTTCATTATTTGCTTTTTCATGAGCATTTAATTCATCATAACTTAAATTATGAAAAATTTCTTTTATATTATCCAAACCTAAATTATCAAATTTTTTCATCTTTCCCTCACTTTAATTCTTATAGATAGCTAATACTTCGCCTTCGTTAACAGTATCGCCTATTTTAATACAAAGCTCTGAAATAATTCCATCTTTTGGAGCATTAACCTCAATCTCCATTTTCATTGCTTCTAAAACCATGATGGCTTGACCTGATTTTACTTCTTCACCTTCGTTAACATAAATTTTAAAGACATTACCTGAAATACCTGCTAAAACTTCATTTTCAGCATCTACAGAACTTGTTGAATTTGAAGAAACAATATTTTTATTTTCTTCTACTTTTTTTACACTTTTAACATTAACATCTTTATCAAAACCATAGCTTACCTCTACATGATATTTATTACCATTTACAGCTACGGTAAATTTGTTTTCATCTACACTCATAGGCTTTGGCATACTAGCTAATTTGCGTACATTTACCTTTGCCTCTCCTTTTAAAAATGCTATACCTTTTTCTTTACAAGCTGCTGCAATAAATATATTTTCTTCACTCGTTTCTATACTCTCTTTTTCAAGCAAGGTTTTGGTATAAACTATACTTTTACTCTCATCTTTATCAGCTATATTAATAGCAAGCTCTGTAGTAGGTTCTAAATTAAGTTGTTTTGAAGCAAGTTCAACAATATTTGCATCGGGTGTAACAGGAGTTTTTCCAAAATAACCAAGCACCATTTTTCCATAACCTTCTGCTATTTTTTTCCAAGGTCCAAACATCACATTATTAAAAGCTTGTTGAAAATAAAATTGAGAAACTGGAGTAACCGAAGTACCAAATCCACCTTTTTCTACAACTTCTCTCATAGCATGAATGACTTGTGGAAATTTATCTAAGATATTATTATCTCTCATCATTTGTGTATTTGCTGTTAAAGCTCCTCCTGGCATAGGAGAAAAAGGAATAAGTGGATTTACCATAGTAGCTTCAGGTGGTAAAAAATATTCTTTTAAACAATCTTTTAAAACTTCTTCGTATTTTAGAATTTTTTCTTCCTCAAGTCCGCCTAAATCATAATCTTTGCCTTTTAAAGCATGCATCATGGTTAAAATATCAGGCTGAGAGGTTCCGCCACTTACTGGAGCCGCAGCCAAATCGATACCATCAACCCCTGCTTCAAGTGCTGCAAGATAGCAGGCTATACTCACTCCTGCAGTTTCATGCGTATGAAGTCTAATGTGTGTATCTTGAGGTAAAATTTTTCTAGCCATTTTAATGGTTTCATAAATTTTATTTGGATTAGAAGTCCCACTTGCATCTTTGAAACAAATACTATGAAAAGGAATTTCTGCTGCTAAAATTTCTTTTAAAATTTTTTCATAAAAAGGCACATCATGGGCACCTTTACAATTTGGCGGTAAATCCATTAAAGTGATAGTAATTTCATGCTTTAACCCATGTTTTACTATACATTCACCACTAAATTTTAAATTATTTACATCATTAAGGGCATCAAAATTTCTTATCGTTGTAGTACCGTGTTTTGCAAAAAGTTTTGCATGCAAATCAATAAGTTCACTACTTCCAGTATCTAAAGTAACGGTATTGACCCCTCTTGCTAAAGTTTGAAGATTGGTATCTTTTCCTACAATAGCCCTAAATTTATCCATCATGGTAAAAGCATCTTCATTAAGATAAAAATACAAGCTTTGAAATCTAGCACCACCGCCAAATTCAAAATGTGTAATGCCTGCTTCTTTTGCTGCTTCTACTGCAGGAAAAAAATCATCCATTAAAACCCTAGCTCCATAAACAGACTGAAAACCATCCCTAAAGCTTGTATCCATTACATCGATGAATTTTTTAGCCATTATTTTTCCTTAAAAAATATTTTTTCATTATTATACAAAAATTTGATAACACATTACCAAAATTATTGCTATAGGCGATATAAAACGAATAAAAAACAACCAAATTAAGAAAATTTTTCGACTTATAAATTTAGAAAAAATTTTATAAATTTGTTTTTTATTCATAAAAAAACCTACAAATATAGAGCATGCTATAGCACCAAGTGGAAGTAAAAAATTTGAAGTCAATTTATCTAATAAAGTAAAAAAATCTTTGCCAAAAAAACTAAACATAGAAAAAAAATTTAAATTTAACGACAAGATACAACAAATTCCAAAAACAAAAACAAATAAACCTATTAAAAATAGAGCTTTAGCACGAGAAATTTGATAGTTATTAATCATATAAAAAGTTAAAGGCTCTATCATTGAAACAGCTGAAGTAATACCAGCAAAAAAAAGTGCTAAGAAAAAACAAAATGCAAAAATATAGCCTAAAATCCCAAGCTGATTAAACAAACTCATCAAGGATACAAAAACAATCCCCGCTCCTTGAGTATGTGGATCGGCTCCAAATTCAAAGATAAAAGTAAAAACAATAAGTCCCATAATAAAAGAAATCAATAAGTTAATCAAAACAATATACACTGAACTTTTTATAAAATTTGTTTTTTTATCCAAGGCTGATGAATATGTAACTATACAACCTATTCCCAAGCATAAGGTAAAAAATGCAAGCCCTAAGGCTTCGGCAATAGAGCTAAATTTAAAGTGTGAAAAATCAGGATAAAATAAATAAGAAAAAGCATTTGCAAAACCTTGCTTAAATCCCATGCAATAAAACAACATAAAAACAAGCATTAAAAATAAGCTAGGCATTATAACAACGTTTAATTTTTCAATCCCTTTGATTAAACCTTTAGATACTATCAATAAAGTAAGAAAAAAAGATAAAGTGAAGAAAAAAACAGAACTTGTCAAATTTGTAGTGATTAAATTCTGAAAATTACTTGCTGCTTCATCTAAAGTTTTAGGAAGATAATAAAGACTCACTACAGTATATTTTAAAACCCATCCCATGATAACTAGATAAAAAGAGAGGACAAAAATACCACCTAACATAAAAACGCCGCCATATCGCCATCTATTGCCATATTTTATAGCAAGATTTGAATAAGCATTTGCAAGATCACTTTTACTTAAACGTCCCATAGCCACTTCAGCCAAAAAAATACTAAATCCTATAGTTAAGGTAAAAAACAAATATAAAAGCACAAAAACAAAACCACCATTTTCTGCACTTAAAGTTGGAAATTTCCAAGCATTACCTAAACCAACGGCTCCACCAGCAACAGCCAATACAAAACCGATTTTTGAAAAATATGTTCTCATTATTTTTCAAACTCACTTTAAAAAAGCGGCTATCATAACTATAACAACAGCCAAAGGGGAAATAAATCTCAAAAACACATACCAAAGTTCAAAAAATATACCGCTCATATAAGGTTCAAATAAAATTTTTAAAGCATCTTTTTTCATCACAAATCCCACAAAAATAGCTGCCAAAATTCCACCTAAAGGCATAATAACCTTGCTTGAAACACTATCAAGCAAATCAAAAAAACTCATTCCAAAAAATCCAAACTGAGTACTTTTTAAAGAAGATAAAATACACAACATTCCTAAAATATAAACAACAATTCCTATTAAAATCAAAGCTTTTTTACGGCTCATGCCAAAAGTATTAATAAGATAAAAAGCAAAAGGCTCTATCATTGAAACAGCTGAAGTAATACCAGCAAAGATTAAAGAAATAAAAAATGCTGCTCCAAAAATACAACCAATCACCCCAATTTTTTCAAATAAAGTAGCTAAGGAAATAAAAACAAGTCCTGGTCCTTGCTGATTAGGATTGTAGCCAAATTCAAAGATAAAAGTAAAAACAACCAAACCCATTAATAAACCAACTAAAAGATTGATAAAAATAATATTTAAAGTACTGGTAATAAAATTGGTTTTATCAGGCAGACTAGCAGAATAAGTAATAATCGTTCCAACGCCCAAAGAAAGACTAAAAAAAGCAAGTCCTAAGGCTTCAAGAACATTTGAAGTGTTGATTTTGGAAAAATCAGGTACAAAAAGAAATTTAACCGCCATCATAAAACCATCTTTACTAATAGCATAAACAAGCATCAAAATAAGTAAAATAAACAATGAAGGCATCATCCAAACATTTAACTTTTCAATCCCATTCTTAACACCTTTAGAAACAATATAAAAAACACATAAAAAAACCAAAGTAAAACAAATAAACTGACTTAAAAAATCCTCACTTGTAAAAAATCCAAACTGTGCTTTACTTACTTCTAGATCCATAGGCAAATTTCCAGTGATACTTAAAAACACATATTTAACTATCCAGCCAATCACCAAGGTATAAAAAGAAACTATTAAAATCGCCCCCACCATAGTAAAACCAACATAAGACCAAGCTTTTTTATTTGAAGGTGCTAACTTTTCATAGGCATTAACCGGATCTTTTTCACTAATTTTTCCTATGCTAAGCTCAGCTAAAAATATCACAAAACCTACACCTAAAGTAAGAATTATATAAAGCAAGATAAAAGCAGATCCACCACTTTGACCTACTAATGTTGGAAATTTCCAAGCATTACCCAAGCCCACCGCTGAACCTACTACCGCTAAAATGAAACCTATTTTTGAAAATTTAGAACTCAATGTTACAACCTTAACTTAAAAATTATTTTAAAATATTATTAAAGCAAAAAAACTTTTAAGCTTTATTGAAAACAATCAAATTTAAATCAAAAATGTGAATTTTTGTAAATTTCAATAAAAATAAAGATACTTTTGGTTATAATTCGGCTTTATTTTTAAGTCTTAAGTAGGGATACGCAAGCCGAACTGATTTAAAAATTGAAAAAATTTTTTTATAGAAAGGTTAAGATAATGAAAAAAGTTCTTTTTTTATTATTAGCATGTTCAGCAGTAGCTTTTGCAGCTGAAACTAATGCTCCAGTAGAGCAAGAAGCTATTAATGTATGGATTAAAGCATTTTCAGTTCTTGCAGCAGGTTTAGGTCTTGGTGTTGCAGCACTTGGTGGTGCTATCGGTATGGGTAATACTGCAGCGGCAACAATTGCAGGAACAGCTAGAAACCCTGGCCTTGGGCCAAAATTAATGACAACTATGTTTATCGCTTTAGCGATGATTGAAGCACAAGTTATCTATGCTCTTGTTATCGCGCTAATAGCACTTTATGCAAATCCTTTTATAGTTTTACAATAAAACTTATCAAAGCCCTTTTTGGGCTTTTTTTATGCGGTTATGGTGGAATTGGTAGACACGCCATCTTGAGGGGGTGGTACGCTCTGCGTGTGCGAGTTCAAATCTCGCTAACCGCACCATCGATACTATAAACTACTATAAATATCATACTTATAAAATATCGATAAAATAGGCATTTATAGCTATATAAAGCCTAAATTAAAGTTTTTTTCCGTTAAAATTCATTTCGAAACTTTTTTCCTAACTTTTCTCCTAACTTTTTATTTTTTATTCTAAAAAGTTAGGAGAAATTACCACAAGGAGTCTATTTTTAAATGCTTACACAGAAAGATATAGTAAATATTAGTCCAAAAGATAAAAAATTTTTAATTAGCGATAGTGATAATTTATTTGTATTAGTTTATCCTAGCGGCAAAAAGTCTTTTGTATTTGATTGTAAAGATCCAAAAACAAGAAAATTAAAAAGAATAACTTTGGGGCAATTTCCGCAAATATCAATTAAAGAAGCTCGAGATAAAAAAATGAGATAAAAACTTTACTAAAAACTAATGAAAGTATAAGAAAAAAAGAAGGATGTGATACAAGTTTTAGAAAAATTGCTGAACAGTATTTTCTTCAAAAAAACGACATAACAAAACGCACTCTCAATGAGTCTATTAAGCGAATGGAAAATCATTGCTATCCTATTATAGGAGATATTCCCATTAGTAATCTTAAAAGAAGCGATATTTTAAATGTTCTTGAAAAAATAAAACTACAAAAAAATCCGAAGTCGGTAAAAAAATATTTACAACATTAACTTATGCAGTTAACAAAGAGATGATTGAAAATAATATTATGCTTGGTATAAAAAGAAAGGATTTGGTCTATAACAAAAAAAACAAGACATTTTGCGACTATTACGGAAGTTTCAAAAATTAAAGAATTAATTGAAAATATTATTTATATACAATGTGATACAAATACAAAAATGGCAATCTTATTGTCGCTTCTTACTGCGCAAAGAAGTTTTAGCATAAGAAATGCTGCTTGGGAAGATATTGATTTAGAAAATGGCTTGTGGAACATACCTGCTTCAAAAATGAAAATGAAAAAAGCGCATTGTATACATCTAAGTGATATTGCAGTGCAATTATTAAAAGAATACAAACAAATAAGTCATCATGATCTTTTATTTAAATCCATTAAACAAAAAAGAAAGGCGATGGACTAAATGAGATCTTGAGTGATAATACAGTAAGAATGGTATTTAGAAGAATGGGATATTCAAATGAAGATTTTACTCCACATGGTTTTAGATCTATGTTTAGTACTCTAGCTCACGAAAATATTCAAAAACATCAGTTTAGTAGCAATATTATAGAAATGTGTTTGGCACATACGGAAAAAAATAAGGTTAAAGCTTCATATAATTTTGCACAAAATTTAAAAGAGAGAAGGGAGTTGATGCAATGGTATAGTGATTATTTGTGCGAAATATGCCCAAAATTAAAAGATTTTATTTTACTTGATTTTATATAAAAAGGAATAATATGAAAAACAAATATTTAAAAGAAGCATTCACTCGGGCGGGGGGTGAATTTCTTGAAAATAAAGAAAATAGAGAAAATAAAGAAAATAGAGAAAAACTCATAAAAACCCTAATAATACACTTAAATTCTTATTTAGAGGCTGAAAGTAATCTACAAAAAATCAAGATTTTAGTCAAAATATATCAAAATTTACAAAAATGTAGCCGAACTCCTGATCTTATTGACATAGAAGAACTTGAATTTAACAAAGAAGACATTTTCGAAGAATTATTTTATGCTTTAGGCGGTTTAGGAGGTATGTATTCCGTAGAAATAATACAATCAAGAATTGCAAATTTCATCAAAATACTTGGCGGAGAACCTAAACTTTTATTAGAACAATTTTAAACACATAGACTTCTTCTTGAAGTCTATGCAAATACTCAATTTTAGAAAAATTAATTATTCAATAACGCAGCTTTTATTGTATCATTTGTTGCTTTGGCATATATAGCAGTAGTATTTAGTTTTGCATGTCTTAGAATTCCACAAGGTTTGTTCCTTTGGCTGTTAATCTCATGGCTAAAGTGTGTCTAAGCAAATGAAGTCCTTTTTTGCTGATCAAAGCTTTAGCGTAAATATTATTTACAATCAAAAAAGCATTGCTTCTATTTAAATGTTTTCCTGTGCTAGTTTGCATTATGTAATCACTATCTTGGATATTTTCTTTAAAATATTCAAGCTCATCATCTACTTCTTCTTTTTTAATAAATGCAAATTGTTCTTTACCGCCCTTGCCTATTATGGATATTTTTAATATTTCATCATCAACCTCTTCAAAATCACAAAGTTTTACATTTAAAGCTTCAGAAATTCTAAGTCCTCCATAAAGCATAAGTTTTTTCTAAAACTATTGTAAACTTCTTTTTTTGCTTTTTCTTTCTCTAAAACATTATTTAGCCTTATAATTTCATTTTCATTAAGATAATTTAATTTTCTTCTGATTTTTCTGTTCTAAATCTAATTTTCTTCATATCAAAGGAAAAAACAAACAAATCATCATTATTATCGCTTATAAAAGAAAAAAAGCTAGTTAATACTCTCAAATAAGTTATTTTTGTTTTTTTTGATAGTTTATTGCCATTTTTT